>JBEDHF010000159.1:0-10197 GCA_041174245.1 Cyanobacteriota bacterium | reverse complement strand
CATGAACGGATTCGCTCCGGGCGCAGCTCTTAGGATCCGGCCAGCATTGGGATCAAGGGATGGCGATTCTTGGGGAACCCAGCCGAGGCTCCGCCAGGCAACGGCTGCTGCAGCAAACCTCGCCGGCCCTGCCGCCCCGCTCCAGCCAGGGCGGCGTCAGTCAGGTCGCGCTGATTGTGTTTGTGGTCGGCATTCCGGTGCTGCTGGCGGTGATCGCGACCGTGACCCTGGTGCTGTTCCGCTCCCGTCTCACCGGGATGCCGCAGCCGCCGACCAACCCAGGCCTGCCCTCACTGACACCGCCGCTGGCGTCTCCCAGCGCCCCCTCCACCCCGGATGGGCTGGATGAGGCCCAGGCCCGCGCCGTGATCGAGGAGTGGCTGCGGGTGAAGGCGAATGTCTTCGCTCCGCCCTTCGATCAAGCCCAGCTCGATGCCGTCGTTTCGGCCGGTCCGCTCTGGAGCGACATCACCAAGGACGGCGGCTCGATCTCCTGGCTGCGCGAACACAACAGCTACTACACCTATCCGCGCATCGCTGTCACGGAGGTGAGTGGCTTCACGCCCGCTTCCGAGCACCCCACCCTGATCGCCACCATCGCCGAGGAGCAGATCCTGCACGGCCCCAATGGCGAGCAGCCCAAGAGCTCGAACGATCGTTATCTCTACACCCTCGCCAAGGAAAACGGCCGCTGGAAGATTTACGACTACAAGAAGCTCTGAGTCTTCAGCCGGCTGATCGCGCCCTGATCGGCTTCCCAGCCATGGATCGGCGCCGACCGGTTCTCTGAGCGAATCGCTCGCCGCTCGTCAGCACCTCTCACGTTTGCTCTTCCGGTGCAGCCTTGTCGCTGCCGCGTCGCTGATGCCCCTGCTTCGCTCTCGCTTCGGCCTGGCCCGCTGGTCGCCGCTCATGGCGCTGCTGCTGATCGCCGCCTGCGCCCGCCTGCCCTGGCAGCCCGCGCCGAAGGCGGCGCGTTCGCTCGATCCCGATGCTCCCGCCGCCAATGCCCCGAGCGAGCCAGCACCGCCCCTGCCGACCTTGGCGGACCATCCCGGCCTGCGCCGCCCGGCCCCCCAGCTTGCCGCCTGCGCCCGTCGCCTCGGCCTGGAGAGGCCCCTGCAGGAGCTGGCGGATCGCAGCAATTTCGGCAACCGGCTGCTGAAGGACGCCTGGGGCCGGGAGTTGCCCCATCGGCCGCAGCTGATCGTGCTGCATGAAACGGTGACCTCCCTGGACGGGACCCTGGCCCATTTCCAGCGCTATCACGCCAACGACGACGATCAATCCAGCTACCACCGGCTCGTGGGCACCGATGGCACCGTCTTTGAGGTGGTGCCGGATGGCAAGCGGGCCTACGGCGCCGGTCAGGCGGCCTTCGGAGATTTTGCGCTGGTCTCGCGGCCCGGTCGATCTCCCTCGGTGAACAACGTGGCCCTGCACATCAGCCTGGTGTCGCCGCCGGACGGCCGCGGCGATGGCGATGCCCACAGCGGTTACACCAGCGCCCAGTACAAGGCCCTCGCCGGTCAGGTGCTGCTCTGGCAGGGTGCCTATGGCCTGCCCCTGGCGCGGCTCACCACCCACGAGGCGATCGATCGCAGCCGCACCCGCAGCGATCCCCGCTCCTTCAGCTGGGCTCATTTCCTCGAGGAGCACGGCGCCGCCGCCAAGCTCTGCGGTTGGAAGAACCTCACGCCCCTGCTCTGAGGTCTGCTCTGAGGCCTGGGCTGGCGGGCTGGCGTACGGAGGCTGGATCCGGTCGCCACCGCTACCAGTGGTGCCCTTCCCAGATCGCCACCCGCCGCTAGCGTGGAGGCAGTCGTCCCGATCCGATGACCCAGCTCCATGACCTGCGCCTGCGCCTGCTGGTGCAGCAGGAGAGCGAGCGGATCGCCGGCAGCCAGACCGATGAGCTGGATCTGTCGGTGGTTCAGGCGCGCTGCCTGTGCTGGTTGGCCCTGCTGGCCGAAGCCCATGAAGATCAGGCCGCCGATGCCGAGCGCCGCGGCGATGTGGAGCAGGCGATGGGCTGGTTTGCTGATTCGATGCGGCTGCGCGACGTGATTCATGTCGTCAGCACGATCGAAATCCCCCTGCCGGGCTGCCTCGATGAGGAGCTGGAGGGCGGAGATTCCGATTCCCTGACCGCCTGATCGCCGCTGCTCGTCCGCCGGCGTCCTCGCGATGCCATGATGGACGTTGTCCAGCCCTGGGGAGCGCGGTGCCCGAAGAGCCCTGCCAATGCCCTGACTGTCAGCGGTTCTACCGGGAACACGACCGACTGATCCGCGAAAACCCGTCCCTGCGTCAGCAGCAGGAACTGAGCTGGGCCGCTCTTCAGTCTTTCCGCACCCTGGCGGGCCGTGTGCTCGAGGAGCTGCAGAAGGCCCACCCAGAGCTTGAGCAGGCTCCCCAGGCCGCGGCAGCACCCAGCGAGGCCTCCGGCGGTGCCGCTCAGGCCGATACCGAAAGCCTGCAACAGGCGATGGGTGATCTCGAGAACATCAACGCCCATCTGTTCTCGATCGAAGCGCTGATGGAGCGCATCTTCGATGTGCGGGTGCCCGATGAGGTGGAGCAGAAGTTCCGCGAGGTGGCCGGCGAGCTGGCTCCCGATCCGCTCAATGCCGATCGCCTGCGCCTGAACCGGCTGCTGCATCAGACCCCCGATCTGCCGGATCGCGGCTGATCGCATCCGCCTCGGCGTCGTCTGCGGCCGCCTTCAGCACCAGCTGCGCGATCATTCCTTCCTCATCGGCCGGGATCTGCAGCAGCTGCAGCGGCCCCAGCCATTGCAGCCGTTCGGCCAGCGAGGCGGCCAGCGCCGGATCGTTGGCGCCGATGCCTCCGCTCAGGGCCAGCACATCCACACCGCCCAGGCTGGCGGCCATGGCGCCGATCCCTTGCAGCAGCCGGTGCTCGAACACCGCCAGCGCCAGGCGGGCACCGCCGTGCCCCTCGGCGGCCGCCTCCCCCAGGCGGCGCCAGTCGCCACTGAGCCCGGAGAGTCCGAGCAGGCCACTGCGCTCATTCAGCGCCACCGCCAGCTCGGCCGGCTCCAGGCCCTGCTCCAGCAGATGCAGGATCAGGCCGGGATCGATCGAGCCGCTGCGGCTGGCCATCACCAGTCCGTCCAGCGGCGTGTAGCCCATCGTCGTGTCGAGGCAGCGGCCATCGCGGATCGCCGCCAGCGAGCAACCGGCGCCGAGATGGGCACTGATCAGCCGCAGCGGCGCCTGGCGGGGCGTCACCTGGGCGGCCACCACCGCCGCCACATGGGCATGGTTGAGGCCATGGAAGCCGTAGCGGCGCAGTCCCTGCTGCCGCCAGGACGCCGGCAGCGCATAGGTGCGGGCCGCCTCCGGCAGGGTGCTGTGGAAGGCGGTATCGAAGCAGGCCCACTGCGGTTGCGGGAACGCCTGCAGGCACCAGCGGATCAGGGCCAGGGCCGGGCCGTTGTGCAGCGGGGCCAGGGGCACCAGTGCCTCCAACGCCGCCAGCACCGCGTCCCGCTCGGCCCCATCGAGCCGGGTCGGGGCGGTGAAGCGCTCGCCGCCATGGACAACGCGGTGGCCCACCAGCGCGATCCGTTGCCGCCAGGGCTCCAGCCGTTCCGCCAGGGCCGACGGCGCCATCGCCTCCAGAGCGAGGCTGAGGTTCAACGGTCGTTCGCCGCTGCGGCTGATCAGGGCCAGCTTCAGGCTGGAGCTGCCCGCATTCAGCACCAGCACCAGGGGATCGCTGGCCACGGGGGGGTCAGTCGATCTCGCAGCTGATCGTGACCGGGAACGGCGCCGCCTGCCAGATCCGCTCGGCGTAGTCGCGGATGGCACGATCGGAGGAGAAGAAGCCGGTGCGGGCTGAATTGAGCAGGGACATCCGGTTCCAGCGCCTTCGATCACTCCAGGCCTGGCTGACATCATCCTGGGCCCGGAGATAGTCGGCGAAATCGGCAAGCACGAAGAAGGGATCGTTGCCGGTGAGGTTCTGCAGCAACGGCCGGAACAGCTCGCTGTCGCCATTGCTGAAGTGGCCCTGTTCGATCATCTTCAGCACCTCCGCCAGCTCCGGCAGGGTGGCGATCAGCTCCCAGGGCCGGTAGCCGCCGCTGTGAAGCTCGGCGATCTCTTCGGTGGTCTTGCCGAACAGGAAGAAGTTCTCCTCGCCGACCTGCTCGCGGATCTCCACATTCGCCCCGTCGAGGGTGCCGATCGTCAGCGCCCCATTCATGGCGAATTTCATGTTGCCGGTGCCGGAAGCCTCCTTGCCGGCGGTGGAGATCTGTTCCGAGAGATCGGCGGCTGGATACACCTTCTCGCCCAGCTTGACGTTGTAATCGGCCAGGAAAACCACCCGCAGGCGGCCATCCATGTCGGGGTCGGCATTCACCGTTTCGGCGATGCCATTGATGAAGCGGATGATCAGCTTCGCCATGTAATACCCAGGCGCCGCCTTGCCGCCGAAGATCACGGTGCGCGGGGCCATCCTGTCGCCGAGGCCGTTCTTGATCCGCAGGTACTGGGCGATCACCTGCAGGGCATTGAGGTGCTGACGCTTGTATTCATGGATCCGCTTCACCTGCACGTCGAACAGGGAGGTTGGATCAACGAGCACGCCGGTGTGGCGATGGATGTAGTGGCTGAACTGGCGTTTCACCGCCAGCTTGGTCTGGCCCCAACGCTCCAGGAAGCCGCTGTCATCGGCATAGGCCTCAAGCTGCCGCAGTTGATCGAGATCCTGCACCCAGCCATCGCCGATCGTGTCATCGAGCAGGGCGGAGAGCTTGGGGTTGGCCAGCGCCACCCAGCGCCGCGGCGTGACGCCATTGGTGACATTGGTGAACTTCTCGGGCCAGAGGGCGGCGAATTCCGGGAACAGATCCGTTTTCACCAGCTCGCTGTGCAGAGCGGCGACGCCATTGACGTGGTGCGAGGCCACCGTGGCCAGGTGGGCCATCCGCACCGCCTTGGTGCCCTCCTCATCAATGATCGAGAGCTTGCGCAGGATCTGATCGTTGCCGGGATAACGGAGGCGCAGCTGCTGCAGGAAGCGGCGGTTGATCTCGTAGATCAGCTCCAGGTGACGCGGCAGCAGGCTGCCGAACAGGGCCAGGCCCCAGCGTTCGAGCGCCTCGGGCAGCAGGGTGTGGTTGGTGTAGGCCACCGACCGGGAGGTGATCGACCAGGCCTCCTCCCATTCGAGGTGCTTGTCGTCGATCAGCAGCCGCATCAATTCGGCCACGGCGATTGCCGGATGGGTGTCGTTGAGCTGCACAGCCCAGTGATCCGGGAATTCACTCACCGGCAGGCCCCGCTGTTCGAGGCTGCGCAGCATGTCCTGCAGCGAACAGCTGACGAAGAAGTGCTGCTGCTTCAGTCGCAGCCGCCGCCCCTCGTCGGTGCCGTCGTTGGGATAAAGCACCTTGGAGAGCGTTTCCGAGCCCACCTTCTCCTCCACGGCGCCGTAGTAATCGCCGATGTTGAAGGCATAGAAGTCGAAGGATTCGGTGGCATCCGCTCGCCACAGGCGCAGCCGATCGCAGGTGTTGACCCGGTAGCCCAGCACCGGCACATCGTGGGGAATGCCGATCGCATGCTCATCGGGAATCCAGCGCACCCGGTAGTTGCCGCTGTCGTCGCGGTAGCTCTCGGTGCGGCCGCCGAAGCCGACGAAGCAGGCCTGGTCGGGGTGGGGGATCTCCCAGGGCCAGCCCCCCTTGAGCCACTTGTCGGTGATCTCCACCTGCCAGCCGTCGCGGATCAGCTGGTCGAAGATCCCGAATTCGTAGCGGATGCCATAGCCCGTGGCCGGGATTTCCAGGGAGGCCAGCGATTCCAGATAGCAGGCCGCCAGCCGGCCGAGGCCACCATTGCCGAGGCCCGGCTCCTCCTCCACATCGAGGATCTCCTCGAGATGCTCCACCCCGAACCGCCGCAGGGCATCGGTGGCCTCCTGCTGGATGCCGAGCATCAACAGGTTGTTGCTCAGCTGCGGGCCGATCAGGAATTCAGCCGAGAGGTAGGCCACCACCCGGGTCGGCGTGGCCCGGATCGCCTCGATGCCCGCCAGGTAGCGGGTCATCAGCCGATCGCGCACCGCGTAGCTGAGGGCCATGTAGAGGTCATGGCGGGAGGCGGTGGGGGCGAGCTTGCCGAGCGTGTAGAAGAGGTGCTCGGTCATGCCATCGAACACATCGGTGGCGGTGAGGCCACTGCGATCCGGATCGGCGTAGCAGCCGGGGGTCGGCAGCCGCAGGTTCAGGGGTTGGGCCGGGTTGTTGTGCATCAGGCCACTCCAGGGGCAGGGACGCCGGGGCTGCTCCAGCGCCAGTTGGTGATCGCGGGGTCATCCATGCCGTGCTCATGGGCATGGTGGCGGTGACTGAGGATCTGGTCCTTCATCCGCTCCTTGATGTGGGCGGCGCGGGAGCCGAGACCAGGCACGCGATCGATCACATCGATCACCAGGTTAAAGCGATCGATCTGATTGTTCATCGCCAGCTCCAGCGGTGTGTTGATGTTGCCTTTTTCCTTGTATCCGCGTACATGAAAATTGTGGTGATTGGTGCGCCTGTAGGTGAGGCGGTGGATCAGCCACGGATAGCCATGGAAGTTGAAGATCACCGGGCGGTCGCCGGTGAACAGGCTGTCGAAGTCACGATCGCTGAGGCCATGGGGGTGTTCGCTGGGCTGGGTGAGGGCGAACAGCTTCACCACATTCAGCACCCGCACCTTCAGGCTCGGGATCTCGCGTCGCAGGATCTCCACCGCCGCCAGGGTCTCCTTGGTGGGGACATCGCCGGCGCAGGCCATCACCACATCCGGGGCATCGGCCACCCCGTTGCCCTGGTCATTGCTGGCCCAGCTCCAGAGGCCGATGCCCTTGGCCACATGCTGGCGCGCCTGCTCCAGGCTCAGATACTGCAGATGCTTCTGCTTGTCGGAGACGATGATGTTGCAGACATCGGTCTCCTGGAAGGCCTCCTCGGCCACCGCCAGCAGGCTGTTGGCATCTGCCGGCAGGTACACCCGCACCACATCGCCGCTTTTGTTGCCGGCCAGATCGATGAAGCCCGGATCCTGGTGCGTGAAGCCGTTGTGATCCTGGCGCCAGACGGTGCTGGAGATCAGGCAGGTCCAGGGGCCGATCGCGGCGCGCCAGGGGGCATGCAGCCGGCAGGATTCCAGCCACTTGGCGTGCTGATTGAACATCGAGGCGATCACATGCGCAAAGGCCTCGTAGGTGTGGAACAGGCCGTAGCGACCGGTGAGCAGGTAGCCCTCCATCATTCCCACCAAGGTGTGCTCCGAGAGCATTTCCACCACACGTCCATGGCGGGCCAGTTCGCTGCCGCCCCGGCCCTCGACGCCCTCGTCTTCCGGCAGCAGTTGATCGAGCCAGACCTTCTTGCTGACCGCATAGATCGCCTGCAGGCGGTTGGAGGCCGTTTCATCCGGCCCGAACACCCGCAGGCTGTCGGGGTTGAGCCGGATCGCATCGCGCAGCAGCTCGCCGAGCACGGCCGTGTTCTCGTGCTCCACCTGCCCCGGTTGCGGCACGGCCACGGCGTAGTCGCCGATCGCCGGCAGCCGCAGCGAACGCCGCAGCAGGCCGCCGTTGGCGTGCGGATTGGAGCCCATCCGCCGCGTCCCCTGCGGGGCATGGGCCGCCAGTTCCGGTCGCAGGCAGCCGTTGGCATCGAACAGTTCCTCGGGCCGGTAGCTGCGCAGCCAGGTTTCGAGCATCGCCAGCTGGGCTGGATCGTGGCGGGGATCGGGCAGCGGCACCTGATGGGAGCGCCAAAAGCCCTCCAGGCGTTGCTCGCCGAGGGCGGCCGGGCCGGTCCAGCCCTTCGGTGAACGCAGCACCAGCATCGGCCAGGTGGGGCGGCGCTCATCGCCGCTGCTGCGGGCCTGCTGGCGGATCGCCAGGATGCGGGCGATCGCCTGATCCATGGCGGCAGCCATCTGCCGGTGCATGGCGGCCGGTTCGCTGCCCTCCACCAGGATCGGCTCCCAGCCGTAGCCCCGCAGCAGGCTGGTCAGCTCGGCGGTTGGGATCCGGGCCAGCAGGGTGGGGTTGGCGATCTTGTAGCCGTTCAGATGCAGCACCGGCAGCACGGCGCCATCGCTGATCGGATTCAGAAACTTGTTGATGTGCCAGGAGGTGGCCAGGGGTCCGGTTTCCGCCTCGCCATCACCGACGCAGGCCAGGGCGATCAGCTCCGGGTTGTCGAACACCGCCCCGCAGGCGTGCGAAAGCACATAGCCCAGCTCGCCTCCTTCATGGATCGAGCCGGGGGTTTCCGGGGTGCAATGGCTGCCGATGTGGCCGGGGAAGGAGAACTGGCGCAGAAAGCGGGTCAACCCTTCCAGATCGCCGCCCTTGTCGGGGTAGATCTCGCTGTAGGAGCCATCGAGCCAGGTGGGTGCCAGCACCCCCGGCGCCCCATGGCCCGGTCCCGACAGATAGATCATGTCGAGGTCGTGCTGGCGGATCACCCGGTTGGCATGGGCCCAGAGGAAGGCCTGACCCGGGCTTGAGCCCCAGTGGCCGAGCAGGCGGTTCTTGATGTGCTCCGGGCGCAGCGGCTGCAGCAGCAGCGGGTTGTCCTGCAGGTAGATCATCCCCACCGCCAGATAACAGGCCGCGCGCCACCAGCGATCGAGCCGGTCGAGCTCCGGCGTGAGCTGCTCGGGCGATGGGCCGCTGACGGTCATCCAGAGGGAGGAAGTCAGCCCAAACGTATCGACGGCTGCAGGCCGCGACTGGGGGGGGTCCGGCTTGTCAGCATCTGAACACCACCGCTGCTGTGAGCCCTAGGGTCAGGCCCAAAGCCCCGTCTCAATGGCCGATCCGGCACTGGCTCCAGCGCTTCTGCCCGAGGTGGGAGCCCATGCGCTGGAGGTGGCCTCCACCCTGCTGCAGGTGGGGGCGTTTGTGGTGATCTTCCTGGCGGCCCGGCTGCTGGCGGAGATCCTGGTGCGGCTGCAGCTGCCCACGATCCTGGGCGAACTGCTCGCCGGGGTGCTGATCGGCAGCTCCGGACTGCGCCTGATCCTGCCGCCCGAGGCGCACGGGGTGGTGAACGAGGCCTGGTTGCAGCTGATCGGCCGGCTCGCGGCTGTGCCCAGCGACCAGGTGGCCCTGCTTTATGCCGACAGCCAGGAGATCCTGCAGGCGGTGGCCACGATCGGCCTCTTCGCCCTGCTCTTTCTCACCGGCCTGGAGAGTGAGCTCGATGAACTGGTGGCGGTGGGTGGTCAGGCCGCCAGCGTGGCCCTGGCCGGGGTGCTGCTGCCCTTCGCAGCCGGCACCGCTGGCCTGATCGCCCTGTTCCAGGTGGAGCTGATCCCGGCCGTGTTTGCCGGCGCCTCGATGACGGCCACCAGCATCGGCATCACCGCCAGCGTCTTCAGTGAGCTGGCGATGCTGCGCACCCGCGAGGGCCAGATCGTGCTCGGTGCCGCCGTGCTCGATGACATCCTCGGCATCGTCATCCTGGCGGTGGTGGTGAGCCTGGCGGGCGGCGCTCAGCTCAGCCTCGGCCCGATCGCCTGGCTGCTGCTGGCGGCTGCGTTGTTCGTGATCGCGGCCCTGGTGCTCAGCCGCACGGCTGCGCCCCTGTTTGATGCCCTGCTCGATCGCCTCAAGGCCCCTGGCGAGGTGGTGGTGGCCGCCTTCGTGGTGCTGATGAGCTGCTGCTTCGCCGCCACCGCCATCGGCCTGGAGGCCGCCCTCGGCGCCTTCGCGGCCGGTCTGATCCTCAGCAATTCCCGCCACAGTGAGGCGATCCATGCCGCGGTGCAGCCGCTGGTGTCGCTGTTCGCCACGATCTTCTTCGTGCTGATCGGTGCCGGCATGGACCTGTCGGTGCTCAATCCGGCGGATCCCGCCAACCGCAGCGGTTTGATCGTGGCCGCCTTCCTGCTGGTGGTGGCGATCGCCGGCAAGGTGGCCGCCGGCTGGTTGTTCGTGTCGGCGGAGCCCACCAACCGCCTGGTGGTCGGCCTGGGGATGATGCCCCGCGGCGAGGTCGGCCTGATCTTCCTCGGGCTCGGCACCGCCGCCCATCTGCTCACCCCAGCCCTCGAGGCGGCGATTCTGCTGATGGTGATCGGCACCACCTTCCTGGCGCCGGTGTTGCTCAAACTGGTGCTGTCTGGTGAGGCGCTGCGTGACTCTGAAGCAGGC
>JBEDHF010000158.1:0-2897 GCA_041174245.1 Cyanobacteriota bacterium | reverse complement strand
GGCTCCAGCACCACATAGTGATCACACTCCCGGATCAGCGGATCGGACATGGCAGCGCAGCACCGGAGCGGGGTTCCAGCATGATCGACGCCAACGCGCTCGGTGGCCTTGGCAGCGGCCGGCGGCAGAGGTGCGGGCGCCTGGGGCCGCTCCGGCGCGGCCTGCAGACGCTGCTGACCCTGACCCTGGGCCTGGCCCTCGCGCTGCTCTGCGTCGTCGCGGCCCCGGCGGAGGCCGTGACCACAAAGACGGCGCTTCTGGAGCGCCAGGCGCAATGGCCGGCCTGGTCGCTGCCGGCGCCGCTGCCACGGCCGGGCCGCAGCGATCTGGTGCTGCCCGACTGGATGCTCGGCAGCTGGCAGCTGCTGGAGCTCAACGACGCGGAGCCGGACGCTGCAGCCTCAGCGCGGCCAGCGCCGCCAACGCCGCCACAGCCAATCCAGACCCCAGCCAGCGCGCCAGCAGGCCCCGAAGCCAGCCACGAAGCCAGCGAGGAAGCCGAGGCCGTGACGGTGCGCTTCCGGGCCGATCGCCGCGGCCGGGTGGTGGGCGATCGGGCCTTCAATGCCCTCAATCTCGGCCGCAGCGTGCTCGGCGACCGCCTGCTCGGGGTGGAAGACGATCCCAGCAACCCCAACCGCCAGCTGGCACGGCTGCGGGGCGAGCAGCTGCTCGAAACGACGGTGATCGGCCGCAGCAGCCTGTACCTGGCTGGCGACACCTTCCTGGCCGATGAACTGACCCTGGAGATCCTGCATGGCCCCGGCCAGCCCCAGATCAGCCAGGTGGAGGTGCTTGCCCGTTACCGGCGCGAGGGTGAAGGCGTCAGCGTTGAACAGTGGCAAGCCAGCTATGCCGGCCCGGGCGGCAGCAGCGAAGGCCGCCACAGCAGCCACCGGCTGCTGCAGCTGCAAAGGCTGCCAGCGCCGCCACGAACAGAAGAAACCTGACCTCAGGCAAGGCTGCCCAGGTTCAGGCCAGCGGCAGCTCCGCCATCAGCCGATCCCGCCAGGCGAACAGCGGCGCCAGATCGGGATGATCGGCCAGGCCAGGCACGCCGCGACCGGCCAGGGGCTCGCCGGCATGGGCCGGGAAGGCGAGCAACGACAACTGGGCCGCCACCGCCAGATCGGCAAGGCTGAGCTGGTCGCCGACCAGATACGGGCCGGCCTGGGCCAGCACCGCCAGCTGGATCAGGGCCGCCTGCAGATCCTGACGGGCCCCCTGGGCCAGGGCCTCGCTGGCCCCGAGCAGCGGCGCCGTGGGCAGGGCGGCCACCAGCCCCCGCAGGGGCGTGGGCAGCTCCTCGGGCAACAGGGCGGTCCGCAGCAGTGGATCGGCCGCGGCGGCCTGCAGCAGCGCCAGGCGCACGCCGGAAGCCAGGGTGGTGTCGGCCCAGTCCTCGAGCAGCAGCACCCGGGCCCGTTGCTGGGGATCAGCCGGCAGCAGCGGCGGCTGGGGATGCTGCGCCTCCAGGTGCAGAGCGATCGCCGTGGAATCGGCGATCACCGTGGCGCCGTCCTCGAGCACCGGCACCTGGCGCTGACCGGAGAGGCGGAACAGGGCGATCTGACCGAACCCCGGGGTCACCTCCACGGTGGTGTAAGGCAGTCGCTTGAACGCCAGGATCAGGCGCACCTTTTCACAGAAGGCCGAGTGTCTGAACTGGTGCAGTTGCATCGTCGTCAGATCGGGCCATTGGGCGGCAGAGTAGCGGCCACGCCATGACCACCGCCGCTTCGGGCCATGAGGGACTTCTTCGTCAACGTCACCCGCTACCCCCGCTACCTGATCGCCTTCGGGCTTGGGGTGATGGCCTCGGTGTTTGAACCGCTGGCGGCCCGGGGCCGCAATCCGGTGACGGCCGTGGCCCTGATCGGCGCCCTGATCAGTGCGCTGCTGAGCCTGACCCTGGTGCTGCGTGCCATGGTGACGTCAGCACCGACCGCTTGAGCAATGGCACACGGCCGCAGGGTGGAACGGGTGGCGTCCCTGATCCGCCGTGAGATCAGTGATCTGCTCGTCCATGGCATCAAGGATGAACGGGTGGCGCTGGGGATGGTGAGCGTCACCGAGGTGGTGGTGGCCGGGGATCTCCAGCACTGCAAGATCCACGTGAGCATCTACGGCAGCGAGGAGGATCGCCAGCAGGCCCTGGCCGGTCTGCGCTCCGCCGCCGGCTACATCAAGGGCGAACTGAGCCGGCGTCTGAACATGCGCCGCACGCCGGAGGTGGTGTTCCAGCTCGATCGCGGCATTGAGAAGGGCACCGCTGTGCTCAACCTGCTGAACCGGCTCGGCGAGGAACGCCGCCAGCAGGAAGACGCGGGCAGCGACGAGGACACGAACGGCGAAGACACGGGCAGCAGCGACATCCTGGCCAGTGCAACGCCGGCGAACGACCCCGAGCCCGAGGCCTGAGGTGGAGAGCGAACCTGGCGATCCGACCAGCAGCGCCGAAGAACGGCGCCGCCTGATCGCCTCGTTGCTGGTGGTGCGCGCCAGCGGACACCTGGCCGACGACCAGCGCCGCTACCCGCAGTGGGAAACCAGCAACGCCGAGCTGAAGCGCCTGCTGGCCGCAGGCATCGGCGGCGTGATCCTGCTCGGCGCCGGGGCGCCGGAGCTGCGCCTGCGCACCGACCAGCTGCGCCGCTGGGCGGACGGGCCGCTGCTGCTCTGCGCCGACGTGGAGGAGGGGGTGGGCCAGCGGTTTGAAGGGCTGAGCTGGCTCGTGCCGCCCCTGGCGCTTGGGCGCCTGCACGCCACGGATCCGGCGCAGGCCCTGGCCCTGGCCGAGGCCTACGGCGGCTGCACGGGCCGGGAGGCGCGGCGCGTCGGTCTGAACGGGGTGCTGGCACCGGTGTGCGATGTGAACAACAACCCCGACAACCCGG
>JBEDHF010000157.1:0-3580 GCA_041174245.1 Cyanobacteriota bacterium | reverse complement strand
GATCCTGCACGGTCGCTGGGGCGGTGGCGGTGGTGTCCGCAGGGGCTGGGGTTTCAGGCATGGAGCTGGGGGTTGGGGAGTCGGTGTCTGCCATCAAATCAGCCGTTGCGGCCAAAGTCATAACCGGCGGCGGGATGCAGGCGCCAGCCGCCCTGGCCCGATAGCTCGAGCACGGTGTCGTGGAAGGCGGCAAGGGTGGGACGGTGACCCACGCTCACAAACGCCATCTCCCGCTCAGCCAGCAAACTGTAGAGGTGGCGCTCCGTGGCCACATCCAGGGCGCTGGTGGCCTCATCGAGCACCACGAACCGCGGGGCGTTCAGCAACAGCCGGGCGAAGGCCAGCCGCTGCTGCTCGCCGAGCGAAAGGATCCGCGGCCAGTCCTGCTTGATCTCGAGATTGGGATAGCGCTGGACCAGCTCCGGCAGCCGCACCTGTTCCAGCACACTGCGCAGCTGCTCATCGCTGAAGCGGGCTGGATCGAGCGGATAGCAAAGCTGCTCCCGCAGGCTGCCCAGGATCATGTAGGGCTTCTGGGGGATGAACAGCAGCTCAGCCTCCGGCGGGCGGACGACGCTGCCGCTGGCCGGCGGCCAGAGCCCGCTCACCAGGCGCAGGAAGGAGGTCTTGCCGCAGCCGGAGGGTCCGACCACCAGCACCCGCTGCCGCTGGGCCACCTCGAGGCTGAGATCGTTGATCAGCAGCCGCTCGCTCTGGGGCGGCTTCAGATCAACGTGCTGAACCAGGATCGACGACGACGCGGCTGCAGGAGCCCCCAGGGCCACCGGCTCGGTGGCAACGGCGGGCGCCAGATCGGCCGGCTCCGCCTGACGATGCACGGCATCGATCGCCCCTTGGAACGATTCCAGACGGCTGATTGAGGCGCTGAAGGCCGTCAGCTGTTCGATGTTTTCAACAATGAAACTCAGGGAGCCGAACACCTGGGCGAAGGCGATCCCCGCCTGGCTGAAGACGCCGAAATCCACCTCCTTGGCGAAGTAGATCGGCGCGATCACCAGCCATGGCAGGAAGCGGGAGAAGTAGTCGTAGGAGCGACGCACCACGTAGATGGCAGCGCTCCAGCGGATCAGGCGATCGAAATTGACAATCGCCTGATCCAGGCGCCGGCCGACCTCCCGCGATTCCTGCTGTTCGCCCCGATAGAAAGCGATCGATTCGGCATTGTCCCGCAGGTGCACCATGCCGTAGCGGAAGTCTGCTTCCAGGCGCAACTGGGCATTGTTGAGCTGCACCAGGCGGCGGCTGATGAACACAATCAGACCGGTGCCACCCACGGCATAGGCCAGCAGGATCGAGGCCAGCGACGCACTGATGCTCCAGAGGATGACAATGAAACTGAAGAAGGTGAGCAGGGCTTCGATGATGCCCACCGTCACCTGCAGACTGGTGCTGGTGAAACTGGCGGTGTCCTGGGTGATGCGCTGGTCGGGGTTATCAATTTCGCCGCCGGTTTCGTCGTCGGGATTGATCAGGTAATAGGCCCGATTGTCCATGTAGCGATCGAGCAGGCGCTGGCTGAGCCAGCGGCGCCAGAGCAGCCCCAGTTTCGGCACCAGATACGACTGAATGCCCCGGAAGGGCAGGGCCAGGACCAGGCAGAAGGCATAGACAGCAACGATGTTCCAGAAGCCGGCCTTGTCGTAGGCCACGAGCGTGTTGTCGACGCTGCGGGCAATGAAGCTGATGCCGATGTTGATCGCATTCATCACCAGCACCAGCAGGGCGATCACCCCCAGCAGGCTCCAGGGCACCCAGCGCCCACGCTTGAGCTTGGTACGGAAGGTGAGGAAGCAGCCGACCCCGAGCAGGAAGGCTCCGAAACCCACCACACCGGCCGAGAGGCGATGCACCCCCCAGAGCGCCGTCAAGGCCCTGGGAATCCCCGTCTCAAGGGCTGTCGTGACCGGCGGAGGCAGGCCGGCCTGCAGGGCTGGATTCCAGGCGCCGAGCCAGCCATGGCCAGCCACGGCCAGCGCCCCAAGGATCGACAGCACCACCACCAGCGCCGACAGCGCTGCCAGGGCGAAGGGCACCAGGGCCACGGTGCGCTGCAACTGACGACGGTTGCCGGGACGCGGCGGCGCCTCGTCTTCGAACAGGCCGAGGGAACCGGCGATCACGGCCAGGACCACGCAGGCCAGCACCAGCAACACGCCGATCGAGAGCGACGGCTGCAGCCAGAGCCCGCTCACCTGCTGGGCCACCCCGGGCAGGAAGCGCTGCTGAAACTGCGGTGCCCCGGCGGCGGTGGCGGCCACGGCGCCACTGATCAGGAACAGGGTCAGGCCGGTGACCACCCCAAGCAGGGCGAGCAGCAGCAGCAGGAACTGCCAGGCGTTGGTGTCCTCCAGCGGCAGGAAGTAAGGCTGGGCCAGGCGCTGCAGCTTGCCGAGCTGGTTGCAGAAGGCCTTGAGGGGACGCATCGTCGGAACCGGATCGATCTATTCTCCCCCGCCCGTTCAACAGCCGAGGGGCCCCGGGTCAACCGGGCGGCCAGTCGAGCGGCCGGCCACCGATCACATGCACGTGCAGGTGGAAGACGGTCTGACCGGCTTCAGCGCCGGTGTTGAGCACCGTGCGCCAGGCCTGCAGCCCCTCCTGGCGGGCCACCTTGGTCGCCACCAGCAGCAGATGGCCGAGCAGGGCCTGATGCTCCTCAGCCGCCTCGGCCAGGCTGACCAGGGGTTCGCGCGGGATCACCAGCAGATGCACCGGCGCCTGCGGCTGGATGTCGCGGAAGGCCAGGCAAAGATCGTCGGCATACACCTGGTCACAGGGGATCTCCCCTCGGACGATGCGGCCGAAGATCGTGTCGTCGCTTGCCATCGCAGCAGGGAAAGCAAAGGAAGGGGCCCCGGCGCCGGCGCTGTGGTCACTCCCGAGGATGCAGGAGCTGAGCCGAGGCGACGGGGACAGGGGTGGCACTGAACAGGCAGTGGCCCCTGACCGGATGTTGGCACGATGCAGCAGCGCCGCCCTCTGCGGCCTCGAGGCCCTGGCCGTCACCGTGGAGGTGGACCTCAGCCCCGGTCTGCCCGGCTGGCAGATGGTGGGCCTGGCCGATGCCGCTGTGCAGGAATCCAGGGAGCGGATCCGCGCCGCCCTGCGCAACAGCGGCCTGCGCACACCGTTGACGCGGGTGGTGGTCAATCTGGCCCCGGCCGATCGCCGCAAGGAAGGTCCGGGCTTTGATCTGCCGATCGCCCTCGGCTGGCTGGTGGCCAGCGGCCAGCTGGCCGCCGAGGCCCTGGAGGGCACCTGGAGCTGCGGCGAACTCGGCCTTGATGGCTCCCTGCGCCCGGTGCGGGGCGTGCTGGCGATTGCCCTCACAGCCAGGCGGCTGGGGGCCAGGCGTCTGGTGGTGCCAGCCGCGAACCGGGCCGAAGCCTCGGTGGTCGAGGGGCTGAGCGTCTGGGGAGCCGAGCAGCTGCCGCAGCTGCTGCAGTGGCTGGTCGCTCCCGGCAGCGCATCCCCAGCCGGCGACCAACCAGCGCCAGCACCCCCCCCCGCCACTCCCCCCCTGGAGCTGCCCGACCAGGCCCATGTGCGCGGCCACCCC
>JBEDHF010000156.1:0-5819 GCA_041174245.1 Cyanobacteriota bacterium | reverse complement strand
AAGCTGGTGATCGAACTGGTGGTGCGCGGCCGCTGGCGACCGGCGGTGCTGATCGAAACCGGAGGCATGCCCTCCAGCCATTCGGCGCTCGTCACCGGCACCGCTGCCGCGATCGGCTGGGAGCAGGGGTTTGATGCACCGGTGTTTGCCCTGGCCAGTGCCGTCGCCTTTGTGGTGATGTACGACGCCAGTGGCGTGCGTCGGGCTGCCGGCACGATCGCCAGCCGCGTCAATGCCCTGCCCGCGTCGCTCTGGGGTGGGGACGGATCGGATCTGAAGCCGCTCAAGGAAAGCCTCGGCCACAGCCGCACCGAGGTGCTGGTGGGCAGTCTGCTCGGTCCGGCGATTGCCCTCACCGGTCTGAGCCTGCTGGGATCCCCGTTGCAGATCGCCCAGGGGTTCGGCTGGCTGAGCGCCCTGCCCCTGGCCTGAGGGCCGCGCCGTGCCCAGGGCCAGCAGCCATGCCGATGGGCTCACCGCCGACCAGCGGCAGGCCTGCGACGCCTTCGGCACCTGGTTGTCGGCGGCCGATCAACGGCAGCCGTTTGTGCTTAGCGGCTACGCCGGCACCGGCAAGACCTTCCTCTCCATGCGTTTCCTGGCCCAGGCCGAGGCTGCCGGCCTCTGCTGGACCGTGGTCGCCCCGACACACAAAGCGGTGGGGGTGCTGCGCCGCCACCTGGAGCTGGCCCAGCTCAGTCCCACCTGGTATCCCTCGACGATCCATCGCCTGCTGCGGCTGCGGCTGCGGCGGGAGCGCGATCTTGAGCGCTGCGAGGAAACCGAGCAGACCGCCCTGGCCCTCGAACATCTCGGTCTGGTGCTGATCGATGAGGCCTCGATGGTCGACAGCAGCCTGCTCGAGATCTGCCTGCGCTGTGCCCATCCCTTCCGCACCCGCCTCGTGTTCGTGGGGGATCCGGCCCAGTTGCCGCCGGTGGGGGAGCCCCAGAGCCCGGTGTTTCAGATGCAGCGCTGCCAGCGCGCTGATCTGCAGGAGGTGGTGCGCCATCAGGGGCCGGTGCTGCGGCTGGCTTCAGGTCTGCGCAGCGGCGCCCTGCCCTGCCGCCGGCCGCCACTGCTGCCGCCGATCCGCGATCCCCAGGGGCAGGTGGCCCTGCTTGATTCGGGGTCCTGGCTGGAGGCGGCCCAGGAGGCGCTGCGCCGCAGCGTGCTCACCGACAACCCCGATCTGGCCCGCATCCTCTGCTACACCAATCGCACCCTTGAGCATCTGGTGCCGATCGCCCGGCGGGCCCTGCATGGGGAGATGGCGGATCAGCTGCCGGTGCTGCCCGGCGAGGTGCTGATCACCCGCCAGGCCGTGATGGCCCCGGCCTGCCGTGAGGGTGAGGAAGCGGCAGAAGAACCCGACATGGTGCTGGGCTCCAATCGGGAGCTGGTGGTGCGGGATGTGACCCCGGAACGCTGCGATCTGGCTGATTTCGGGCTGACGGGCGTGCTCGATGGCCCGGCTCCGGTGATCGAAACGCTCACGGCGCGGGTGGAATCCGGGGAAAGCCAGCTCTCATTACGGCTGCTGCCACCGATCGGTTCGGCGGCGCGCACCAGCCTGGAGGCGGTGCTGCTGCAGCTGCGTACCGGCGCCCGCGAGGCGGGCAAGCAGGAGGGACGAGCCCTGTGGCGGCGGTATTTTCTGGTGCGTGATGCCTTCGCCTCCCTGGGACCGGCGGCGGTGCTCACGGTGCATCGCAGCCAGGGCAGCACCTTCGGCGAGGTGTTCGTTGCCGCCGACGTCTTCTGGCCCAGCGACGAGGTGCTGCGGCGTCAGCTGGTCTATGTGGCGGTCAGCCGCGCCAGCCAGGTCGTCACCCTCTCCGCCCATGCCGCCACCGCCGCTGATCGCGCCTGCTGGCAGCAATGGTTCCAGGAGTCGGCCTGAGCGCCGCCACCAGCAACCACAAGCTCCGCCTGGTTCAGCTCAGCTGCAGTCCCTGGAGGCCCTGCAGGCCGAGATAGAGCGCCAGAGCGAGGCTGATCACGCCCACCAGCCGGTCGCCCTGGCGGTAGAGCCAGGCTTTGCCGGCGGCCAGCAGCGGCGTCATCGCGTCCCGGCCGAGCCACAGGGCCAGCACGGGCAGCGCCAGCAGCAGGCTGGAGACCGCTCCGAAAAGTGTGAGGTCGAGGAGTTCGCTCGATCGCTGCAGCTGGGCCGCGAGCAGGGCTGAGGCGGCCTTGGCAAACAGAAACAGGTCGTCGGGGCTGATCAGTTCCAGTCCGCTGCTGATGGCGATCAGCAGCGGCAGCGGCTGGCTGGCAACACAATCCAGCCGGCTCGCCCAGCCGGGCACTTCACCATCGCCCGTGGGGCTGGTCAGTTCCCTGAGCCCCAGGGCCAGCAGGGCACCGGCGGCCAGCAGGTCGAGGCCGGTGCGGTGATCGCTGCCCTGGTGCATCGACAGCAGCAGGCCATGGCCGAGGCTCAGCATCAGCAGCACGATCAGTGCCGTGGTGGCGAACCAGCTGAGAACGAGCAGGCTGGCCCGGCGCAGCGGCTGCTCTCCCAGCAGCAGCAACAGAATCAGGCCGATATGCAGGGGGCTGACGCCCACCCCCAGGCCGTAGGCGCCCAGTTCACTCCACAGGGCCAGGGATCCAGACACGCCGAACGGCCGAGGGTGGGGTCACCAGCGTATGGCGAGGACCGGGCGAGCGGCAGGCGTTGCTCTCTGGGGGTGCTGCAGGGCTTGCCGCTGGCGGCGCTGGTCGCCGGCAGGGCCGACTAGCGCCTCACTTCAAACCAGTCGGTGCCCATCGGTGTCACCTGGGCGGCGGCCACCCCAAGCACCACGGCCTGACTCGGGCCGCGCTCACACCAGAGCCGCAGCTCGTTGAGGCGGTGATAGGGGCCTTCGGCTTCAATCTCGACGCCGCCATCGCTGCGGTTGCGGACCCAGCCGCCCAGCCCCATGCGCCGGGCCTGTTCGCAGCAGGCCTGGCGGTAACCGACGCCCTGCACCTGGCCGCTGACGATCAGGTGCCAGCGCTCCTTGGCGAGATCGAGGCGGTGGTCCTGCCGCTCGACCCACCGTTCCAGGGAACGGCGGCTGCGGAAGCGGCGACCAGGCGCTGGGGGATCTCCGGGCATCCAGCCCAGTGGAGATGCAGCCAGCTGGCGTGAACGTTCGTTGCGCTCCATCCCTCCTCCTGCGCAGGGACTCCCCAGCCTTCAAGCTGCCACAGGCCAGGGCGGACCGCCAATGGGCATCGTTGCCTGTTCTTGGTGTTGGCCGAGGGCTGCAGCTGCCAGCGGTGGAATTCATGCCCCCAGCGCCGTTCTCCCCGGCGCAGCACCAGACCATCGCCCAGGGATTCACTGCGGCGATAGCCGAGGCTGAGGGGGCCGCGACTGGCCTGAAAGGGCAGCACCCCTGCCATGGGGGAGCCTTGCTCGGCCGTTTCCTGCTCCGGCCCCTGCAGGCGATCGCCCAGCAGCAGCAGACCGCCGCATTCGGCGTAGATCGGCAGGCCGCTGGCGGCGGCGGCGGCGAGGTCATCCAGGCTCCGGCGGCACTGACCCAGCTGCTGGTGATGCAGCTCCGGATAGCCGCCCGGCAGCACCACGCCCCGGCAATCCGGCGGCAGCGGTTCATCCGCCAGGGGACTCCAGGCCACGGGCTCGGCGCCGGCCGCCTCCAGCAGTTCCCGGGCTTCCGGATACAGGAAATGGAAGGCGGCATCGCGGGCCACGGCGATCCTCAGCGGTAGGCCGCTGCTGGGTCGGTGTGGGGGTTTCGCGGACGATGGTCCAACCGCCGGCGCCGCGAGCAGGGCCTGCCAGCGCGGCAGATCGAGGCTGCTGCGGGCCAGCTCCGCCCAGCGATCGAGGCGTTGCGGCAGGTCCGGCACCTCCTCCGGTGGCAGCAACCCCAGGTGCCTTGACGGCCAGGCCAGGCTCTCGTCCGGCGGCAGCACCCCGAGCAGCGGCACCTCGATCGCCTGCAGCGCTTCACTGAGCAACTGCCGGTGACGGTCGCCGCTGATCCGGTTCAGCACCACGCCGGCCAGGCGCAGGTTCGGGTCGTGATCGCGGAAGCCGCGCACCAGGGCGGCCACCGATCCGGCCTGCCGGGAGGCCTCCACCACCAGCACCACCGGTAGATCCAGCAGCACCGCCACCGCCGCCGAGCTGCCTTCGCTGCTCGGGCCGCGGCCATCGAACAGGCCCATCACCCCTTCCACCAGGGCCAGATCCGCCTGGCTGCCATGCTGCTGGAAGCTTTCGCGCACCCAGGCTTCGCCGCAGAGCAGGGTGTCGAGGTTGCGGCAAGGGCGGCCGCTGACCCGGCTGAGCAGCTGCGGATCGAGGTAATCCGGCCCGACCTTGAAGGTCTGCAGGCGCTTGCCGGCCTGACGGGCCCAGGCGGCCAGGCTGAGGCTGAGCAGGGTTTTGCCGCTGCCGCTGGTGGGCGCGGCGATCAGACAGGGCATCGGCTCAGCTTGGCAGCGGACCCGGTGGGTCTCTGGTGGTGACCCACGCCGGGCCAGGCTGGATCTCAGGCGGGCAGCAGTCGGGCGGCCAGCGGGGCGGCGGCGGCCAGCAGCGGGTTGGTGCTGTCGTGGCCTCCCGAGAGCAGGCGCGCCATCTCCATCTCGCCCGTTTCGCTGATCGCCGGCACCACGTCTTCCAGCAGCTCCATCGTGGCCATGCCGCCGGCCTCAAGGCGCATGCAGCCCCCCGATTCCGAGCAGAGAATCACGCACAGGGGCAGGCGCTCCGGGGCCGCGCAGATCAGCCGCAGGCCCACCAGGGCGCCGGGATGGGTCTTGGGACCCCCCACCGGAACAGGCATCAGGCGCATGTGCACCATCTGGCCGTCCTGGCGCTGGAAGTCGGCCCCGAGGCCGCCGTTCTCGTCGTCATCCACCGCCACCCGGTAGCTGCTCTCGAGATGCCAACCGAGGCGATCGGCGATCCAGGCCGCCAGCAGCAACCCCTTGACCGGGTGCTGGCCTTCGACGTCGATGTCGAGCTGAACGACGTGGTTGAGGGCGTCGCGGCGGGAGGGGGGATCAAAGAGCATCGCCAGCGATTCCCGCCAGCTGCGCAGGCGCAGCCAGTTGAGATCATTCACCGCCTGGCCCGCCTCAATCCGCTCCACAAGCAGATCGAGGCAGCGGCGCGGTGTGCCCAGGGAGGTGTCCACCACCAGCCGGCACGGTCCTGCGGCCAGGGCGGCGAGCACCCCGGGATTCTCATCGAGGGAGCTGTTCCACCAGACCCAGGTGGGCAGGGTTTCGCCCACCAACGGTTGCAGCATCGCCAGGGCCTGACCGATGGCGCCCCGACCGCCGCGCAGCACCACCACGTCGCCGCAGGCAGAACCCAGGCCCGCCTCCTCCGGCAGGGGGCAGTAGGCCGCCACTGTGGTGGCCAGGGGCTGGCTGTCATCGAGGGTCGGTGCCAGGGTGATCAGCCGCCTCGGCATGTGGGCGCTGATGGCGCTGTCCACGAACTGCCCGCGCAGATCGTGGGCCTGGTGATCCCCCGGCCGCTGTCCCAGCTCCCAGGCCAGTTCGGGGGCCATCGCGGCCGTGCTCGGCGGCAGCCCGCACCAGGCGATCGCCTCGCGGGCGGCCTCCAGCAGGTCCTGATCGAGCAGGCCGGTGATCGGTCCATCCAGGCGCCCGAGCCTGACCAACTGTTGCTGCAGCCAGGCGGGTTGCCAGACCAGCAGGTTGAAGGTGGTGGCGCCGCTGGAGCCCACCAGCTCGGTGCTCCAGAGCCGATCGAGGTAGGGCGAGACCTCGGTGGGGGGCAGTTCCAGGGGGGCCTGGAGGGTCAGTTGGGTCGACAT
>JBEDHF010000155.1:0-8659 GCA_041174245.1 Cyanobacteriota bacterium | reverse complement strand
TGGCCACTACCGTCAGCCCCTGCCCTTCACCACACCGGAACGGCAGCTGCAGCAGGTCCTGGCGGATCGCCTGGATCTGCCTCTGATCCACTCCCGCGGCTTCGCCCTGCCTGCTGCCGGGGCGGGCTGGCCCGCCTCCAGCTCCCAGGGGCGTGCCCTCGGCGAAGCCCTCGCCAGTGGCCGGGTGCAGCTGCGCGCCGATGCGGTGGTCAGCCATGTCGAGCTCGATCCCAGTGGCTGCCGCGCTGAGGCCGTCGTCTTCATCGACCGTCAGCGGGGCTCCAGCCACCGCGTTGCCGCCCCCCTGGTGGTGCTCTGCGCCTCGACGATCGAAAGCGTGCGCCTGCTCCTCCATTCCAGTGAGTCCTGGCGTTCGGGTGGCCTGGTGGACCCTTCCGGCACCCTCGGGCACTACCTGATGGATCACATCTCCAGTGCCCGCTTCTTCTCGTTGCCGGCTGCCGCCTCCGGTCCATCGCCGCAGGAGCTCTCCGGCGCCGGCAGCATCTTCATTCCGAACACGGTCAACCTCGAGCCCTCCTCCAACCTGCCCTTCCTGCGCGGCTACGGCCTCTGGGGGGCGATCGAGCGCTTTGAACCGCCCAAGCTGCTCAAGCGTCGTCCGGACACCGTCACCGGCTTCCTGATCGGCCATGGCGAGGTGCTGCCCCGCGCCTGCAACCGGATCAGCCTCGATCCCAGCCGCCCTGATGCCTGGGGGCTGCCCACCCCGCACATTGACTGCCACTGGGGCGAGAACGAAGAACGCCTCGTGGCCCACATGCAGGCGCGGATGGAGGCGGTGGTCGCTGCCGCCGGTGGTTCGATTGCCCCCTTGCCCGATCTGTTTGTGATGCCGGTGGTCGAGCCGATCCTGCGTCGCAGTCCGGCCCTGGCCGCTGAAGCCGCCCCTCCCGGCTACTACATCCATGAACTCGGGGGGGCCCGGATGGCGGCCACCGACTCGGAGGGTGTGCTCAATCGCTGGAATCAGTGCTGGCGGCTGCCCAATCTGCTGGTCACCGATGGCGCCTGCTGGCCCACCTCCGCCTGGCAGAGCCCGACCCTCACCCACATGGCTCTCACCTGGCGGGCCTGTGAGGCCGCCGCAGAACGCTGCCGGCTCGGTGCTCTGGCCCTGCAGGACACTCCCAGCGGGCCCTGAGGTCGGCGTTCGCTCACAGGCCGCGCTGGTCGGTAGGCACGGGCACCAAAGCCTCTGGTCATGCCCTGCACAATCCTTGGGCAACCTCCAGCGGGTTGGGCAAGGGAGAGCCAGGGCGGGGGGAGACCCCCGCCTTTTTATGGCCTGTCAGCTCTGGTCCGCGTTCTGGATCGCATCGCGGCTGTGGCGCAGCTCCTTCCAGAGCTTCTTGATCGCCGCGAAGGCGCGGTCCTGGCTGATCTTGCCGCTGCCCTGCATGGCCACGATCAGACCGACCCGCTCCGCAAAGCTTTCCAGGTTCTGATGCAGCAGCAGCCTCTCCGGTCGCCAGTCCTGGCCGCGATAGCTGCTGTGCCCCTCCATCGGCGAACGGATCGCGAGCGGTTCTTCGTTGGGCGCCGATGAGACGTGATCCGGGTCGCTGGTCAAGACGGGGGTGGCGATGGGCTGATTGGGCTGGGCTCAAGCTGCAGGCCCTTGGGCGATGGGCCCTGGCTGGGTCAGGTGCCTCCTTGGTTGCTGCCAGTGGCGCGGGGCCAAGGGCGCGGCAGCGGCGGTGATCCGTTGGCGGCGGCGTGGTGGCGTTGCTGACGTCTGACGGGTGTTGGCGTGGTGTGGCTTCGATCAAGCGTGCGCGTGGCTATGGCCATGGCTGGGGGCTTCCCCATGGCCCTGACCAGCCCGAGGCCTTGCCTGTCGACGTGCCCGAGGACGTGCCCGGGGCCGTGGGTCCCAGGCGTCTTCTGGGGGCGACGTTGGGAGGCTGCCGGGAACGTGGATCCGGCCGAAGGGGCCTGGTGTCGCTGGAGCCGGTCTGCTGTTGGTCAGCCGAAACGGCCGCTGACGTAGTCCATCGTGGCCCGCTGGCTCGGGCGGTTGAAGATCTGTTCGGTCTCGTCGTATTCAACGAGGTAGCCCACCTTGCCGCTGCCTCCATCCTGGGCTTCGGCGTTGAAGAAAGCTGTGCGATCGGAGACACGCACGGCCTGCTGCATGTTGTGGGTGACGATCACGATCGTGTAGCTCTTCTTGAGCTCGTGCATCATTTCCTCGATCTTCAAGGTGCTGATCGGATCGAGGGCAGAGCAGGGCTCATCCATCAGGATCACCTCCGGTTCGATGGCGATCGCCCGGGCGATGCAGAGGCGCTGTTGCTGGCCGCCCGAGAGGGCATAGCCGCTTTCCCGCAGCTTGTCCTTGGCTTCGTCCCAGAGAGCGGCCTTGCGCAGGGAGCGCTCCACAAGCTCATCCATGTCACCGCGGTAGCCATTGATCCGGGCCCCGAAGGCGATGTTCTCGTAGATCGATTTTGGGAAGGGATTCGGTTTCTGAAACACCATGCCGATCCGCCGGCGCACTTCAACCGGATCGACTTTGGGATGGTAGAGATCCTCGCCGTTGAAGACGACCCGACCGCGCAGATGGCAACCCTCGATCAGGTCGTTCATCCGGTTCAGTGAGCGCAGCACGGTCGACTTGCCGCAGCCGGAGGGACCGATGAAGGCGGTCACCTGGCCCCGGGGGATGTCCAGGAAGACATTGCGGACGGCCTCGAAGCTGCCGTAGCTGATCGTCACGTCCTCCAGTGACAGACAGAGGTCCGTCAGCGTCGCTGTGCTGGTCCCGGGGGTGCTGGTGGTCATGCTGCGCTCGGAGTTGGAAGGCTGAATCAATCGGTGAACGGTGGTTGGCTGAATCGTGGGGGTCTCAAGGCCAGGAGCCGGCGGGCTCAAGACCCTGCGCCCGTGCTTCCGGATCGGGAGGAGCGAACGGCGTCATCGTGCAGCAAAGCGACCGAGCCAGCGGGCCAGCAGATTCGCTCCCAGGATCATGACCACGAGGATGAACGAGGCCGCCCAGGCCAGGGATTGCAGGTCTGGATAGGGCGTGGAAGCGAAATTGAAGATCAGCACCGACATGCTGGCGACCGGGTTCAGGAGCGGATCCTTCAGCTGTGAGAGACGCTCGAGCACCCCCGTGTCACCGCTGAGGATCGTTTCCGGCCAGGGCCAGTAGTTGGAGAAGAGGGCCGTGAAGATCAGGGGAGCGGTTTCGCCGGCGGCGCGGGCGATGCCCAGCACCACCCCGGTGGCGATCGGGGTGAAGGCAGCGGGCAGGGTGATCTTCATCACCGTGGTGAATTTCGAGGCCCCGACGCCGATCGCGCCCCAGCGCAGTTCATTCGGAACCAGTTTCAGCCCTTCGTCGGTGGTCTTGATGATCGTGGGCAGCATCAGCACCGCCAGGGCCATGCCTCCGGCCAGGCCGCTGTAGCTCTGGCCGAAGAGCAGCCTGGTCTTGACGATCAGGGCGTAGATGAAGACACCGCAGATGATCGAGGGCACACCTGAAAGCACATTGGTGCCGAAGCGCACAAACACCTTCAAGGCCCTGGCGATGCGACCTCCCTGGGCAAACTCGGCCAGGTAGATGCCACCGCCGACGCCGATCGGAACGGCCAGTGCCGCGGCAATGCCGGTGACCAGCACCGTGCCGATCACCGCATTACCGATGCCACCGCCGGGCATGCCAGGGGCCGGTGGCAGCTCGGTGAACAACTGCAGGCTGATCAACTGGCCGCCTTTGATCAGCACGTAGGCCAGCACCAGCACCAGCGGTAGCACCGCCACAACGGCGGCGATCGCCACCAGGGTGGTCATCAGCGCGTTCCAGAGATTGCGCGGCAGCGATGGCCGAAACCTCAGCCCTGAGCTCGGGACCATGGCGCCATCGCGCTGTATGGCTTCATTCGCGTCCGAGATTGGTCTCATTGGTAGCGAAGGCTCAGTTTGCGAACAATCCACTGGGCGAAGATATTCACCACCAGCGTCAGTAGCATCAGCACCAGAGATGCATACATCAGGGAGCTCACCTGGCTGCCGTCGGCTTCACCGAACTGGTTGGCAATCATGGAGGCAATCGTGTTGCCAGGAGCCAGCAGCGACAGGCTGAAGTTATTGGAATTGCCGATGATCATCGTCACGGCCATTGTTTCTCCCATCGCCCGACCCAGTGACAGCATCACCCCCCCCATGATTCCGGAGATCGCTGCAGGCAGAATCACCTGGCAGATCGCGCCCCAGCGGGTTGTGCCGATGCCGTAGGCGGCCTGACGCAGCTCGCCGGGCACCTGCTGCAGAGCATCCCGGGAAATGGCCGTGATGATCGGCAGGATCATCACCACCAGGATCAGAATCGCCGGAGCCATGCCCGGACCCTGTGGTTCGGTGTCGAAGAAGGGCAGCCAGCCGAGGCTGGTGTGCAGCCAGCTCAGGGCTGGCCGGATCGCCGGCTCCATCACGAAGATCGCCCAGAGGCCCAGCACCACCGAGGGAATCGCCGCCAGCAGCTCCACCATCAGCCCGATCAGACTGCTGATCCGCTTCGGAATCAGATTCTCCGTGATGAAGATGGCGGTGCCGACGCCCAGAGGCACGGCGATCACCAGGGCCAGCAAGGAACTGACCAGGGTTCCATAGATGGCCGTGAAGGCTCCGTACTGATTGCTGACGGGGTCCCAGGCCGAGGTCGTCAGAAAGGAGGTGCCGAATTCACCGATCGCCGGCAGCGACTCCTGGACGATGATCCGCAGAATCCAGAGCAGGATGATGCCGACGCTGCAGGCCAGGGCGGTGACCAACAGCCGGAAGCCCTGATCCAGCATCCGCTCGCTCAGAGGGCGGCGGCGATGGCGGAACGGCTGCTGCTCCGTGCTGATCGTCATGGCCTGGCAGCAGGGGGCGCTTGGGACATCACACCGAACAAGGCGGCCATGTATGGGAACCGTAAGGGAGGCGGTGCACCCTTGTCCTAAGGCTCGGTTAAGAACTTGGCTCCCGGGCCTCTAGGCACGCAGCTGTGGGCCGGGTCCGTCAGGCGCGGGCCGATACCTCGACTGGTCTCTAGGGCTTGTGCTGCCTAGAATCGGCTCTCTGAACGGGTGACCAGGGCTGCGATGGGCGACAAGCACCACCCCCTGGCCAGCTCTGAATCAGCGTCGGGTCGCGTTTCGTCGGCCACGCCTGCGGCCGAGGCGATGGGGCATCGTCATCCCGCCGTCGAGATCCAGCGCCAGCCCCATCCGCGCCAGCATCAGCATCGGCCGGGATCCGCGTCGGCCTTTCGCTGGAGCATCCTGCTCAACGCTGCCTTGTCGGGGTTGCAGCTGGTGATCGGCCTTGGTTTCCAGTCGCTGGCGCTGGTGGGCGATGCCGTGCACAACCTCGGCGATGTGGCCGGCCTGTTGCTGGGCTGGGGCGCAGAGCAGCTCAGCACCCGGCCCACCAATGGTCGCTACACCTATGGCTATGGGCGCAGCACCCAGCTCGCCTCTCTGCTGAATGCGGTGCTGATCCTGATGGCGGCGGCCGTGGTGGTCGTTGAAGGGATTCAGCGCTGCTTCCATCCCCTGGAGGTGCAGGGCCCGCCGGTGATCGTCGCCGCCGCCTGCGGCGTTGTCGTCAATCTGCTCTCGGCGCGGCTGTTCGGCTCCGACCATCACCACGATCTCAACCGTCAGGCGGCGGTGATTCATCTGCTCACCGATGCGGCTGTCTCGGCGGCGGTTCTGATCAGTGCGGCTCTGGTCACCCTCACCGGCTGGAACTGGCTGGATGCCGCCACGGCCATCGGTGTGGGTCTGGCGGTGGCCTGGAGCGGCTGGCAGTTGCTGCGCGAATCGCTGCGGGTGGCCCTCGATGCGGTGCCGCGCCATGTCGATCTGGCCCTCGTGCAGGAGGCCCTGGCCTCCCTCCCTGGCGTCAGTGACGTGCATCATCTGCATGTCTGGGCGATCAGCACCTCCCAGACGGCTCTCACCGCCCATGTGCAGCGCCGATCCGGCGTTCTCGATGACATGGACCTGCTGCACCAGGCCAAGGCGCGCCTGGCCCAGCTCGGCATCGCCCACAGCACGATTCAGCTTGAACCCACACCGGAGCTCCCGGCGGCTTCCTCGACTCCGGCAACGCCCTGATGGAGTCGGTTGTCCTGGCTCGGACATCGATGCTCCCGGATCGTGGATCGCCTGCAGCGGCGCGCCGATCGGGTTTCCCTGAAGCGTTGTGGATTGGCTTCTCCTTGTCTTGGCCTGACGTCATCCCTGGGTTTGCTGCACGGATCCTCGGCAGATCTGCAGCGCCAAAATACTTTAAAAGCGGTTCATAACGGCAGATACTTTTAGGGTCTGCTTTGTTTTGATGCTCAAAGGTTCCTCTCTGTTGGCGCGGGTTCGGCAGCTTGGATCGGTGCCCAAGGCGGATCTTGTTCGTTCCTGTGGCTACGTTGGCAACACCAGAGATGGTGCGGAGCGGCTTAACTACACGGCGTTCTATGAGGCTCTGCTGGAGGCCAAGGGCATTCAGTTCGGTCAGCCCGCCAGTCGCCGGCCTGCGGCGCGGGGCGGTGAGCACTCCCGCCATGGCAGGAGCCTCACCTTCACCACAAAGGTGCATTTCAACGGCAATCTGATGGTGGGAAGTGCTTATACCTCCCTGCTTGATCTCAAGCCTGGCGATACCTTTCAGATCCAGATTGAGCCCCCCCGTGGTGAACGCCATCGCGGCCAGATTCGCTTGCTGCCGCTGCCGCACGCCGCCGCAGCAGCAGCAGCAGCAGCAGCAGCAGCAGCAGCAGCAGCAGGCTGAGCTCCGGCGCGCCCTTGTTGTTGGTCCCTGGTCTGGTGGTTGCTGCGCCGTGGCCCTTGCGTCGCCGCTGTTCCGCGGGCCGTTCTGCGGTCTGAGCTCGCCCCGGCCGCTGCCTGGATCCGCCGCGCTCGCCCCGCCGCCGACAACGGAGTGGTTTGTTTGTACTATCAGGGGGCGGCGTGGTGCTCCTGTGCTTCGATCCCTTGCGTCTGGGCCGGTCTCCGGGGAAGTGTCTGGGGAAGTGTCCGGGGAAGTCTCAAGCTCAGGCTCAGCCTCAAGCTCAGGCTCAGGCTCAAGCTCAGCCTCCGGTTCTGGTGCTGTGCCGACGGCGCATCCCCCCTTCTGCGGCGATCCTCAGCCGCCGATTCCCCTGCGCCGCCACCGTTCGCCTCGTCCGTTGCCCCTGGCTCTGGAGGCGATCCCGGCGGGCTTCCCGAGTCCGGCCGACGACTACATCGAGACCCAGATCGATCTGCATGATCTGCTGGTCACCTCGCCATCGAGCACCTTCTTCATGCGGGCCAGCGGCGATGCCATGGCTGCCGCCGGCATCTTCCACGGTGATCTGCTGGTGATCGATCGCAGCGTCGAGGCCCGGCCCGGCCGTTATGTCGTCTGCACCCACGCCGGTTCCTTCCTGTTGCGGCGGCTTGAGGGGGCACCGCCCCGGCTCTGGTTGGTGGCGCTTGATGGCCAGACGCCCCCCCTTCGCCTTGATCCAGACGCTGACACCGAGCTCTGGGGTGTGGTGGTGCATGCGGTCCATCACCTGCCAGCTGGCCGGTCCCCGCGCTCCTGCGGAACTGTCACAATGCCGGAGTAGGGCTCGTCGTCCTCCATGCCCTCGCCTGGTTCCAGCGGCGCTTCGCCGCCATCGATTGCGGTGATCGGAGCCGGCGTGGCCGGATGCACCGCGGCGGCGCTGCTCGCCCGTCATCACTGGCCAGGTTCGATCGGGCTCTGGGAAACCGGGCGAGGTCCGGGCGGTCGGGCGTCGACGCGACGTTCCCGCGACGATCAGCAGCTGCGTCTCGACCACGGCGCGCCACTGCTCAACCTGACGGCCGGGCTTGCGGCCACAACAGCGCAGGCCTCAGAAGCCTCCGTGAGCACCTCGCTGATCGACGAGCTCGTTCAGGGCGGCTGGCTGGAGCCCTGGGAGGGAGCCCGGGCCCGCCTTGATGTTGAGGGCGTGCTGCATCCGATCAGCCACGATCCCCTCGGTGAGGGGCTGCTTTACCGCGGTCGCGGTGGCATGGAGCACCTGTGCCAGGGCCTGCTCAGCCTGGCTGGTGCGGCGGTGAGCCCCCGTTTCGGCACCCTCGTGCGGGATCTCCGGCCGCTGCCGGGCGAGGGCTGGCAACTGCTCGATGCCGAGGGCCAGGTGCTCGATCAGGTCGACTGGTTGATTCTCAGCAGCACCCTGCTGGCCCATGCCCGTGTGCAGCTGGTGCTCGCCTGGGACACGGTGCCGCTGGTGGAGGCCTCCCGTCTGCTGGCGGATCCACGGCTCGACCATGCTCTCGCCTCGATTGCGGCCCTGCGCTTTGAAGGTCGCAGCAATCTGCTGTTGCTGGTGCCGGCCGATCAGGCCAGGCCCTGGCTGGAGCTTCCGTTTCGACTGCTCGATCTCGATCCGGCGGCCCAGCAGCGGTTCCACCTGCGGCGGATTTCGATCCAGCCGCTCCCTGATGGCCGCTGTGCGGTGGTCGTGCATTCCAGTGCCACCTTCGCGGCCGAGCATCTGGGGGTGTACGGGGCCCGCTCTTCGATCGCGCGCGTGCTGGCGCTGCCATCGCCGCAGGAGCGTGAGCAGGAGGTGATTGAGAAGCTCAGCGCCGCCCTGGAG
>JBEDHF010000154.1:0-11658 GCA_041174245.1 Cyanobacteriota bacterium | reverse complement strand
GGCCCAGCCACCACGGTGATGGCGGAGGCCTGCTGCTGCCACCGCTCCAGCAGGTAGCTGGCCCCGGCCGCAGGATCCGGCAGGCCCGTGTCGTCTCGCTGCTGCTCTGACGGGGTCCACGGAACCAGGGCAAAGACCGTGGCTTCGATCGCCATCGCTCCATCGGCTCCTTCCTGGACCGTCTCCTCCAGCAGATGGGTGCGGAAGGGCGTCGGTGCGTCCAGGCCTTCGAGTGGATATTTGTCGAAGTAAAGGCGGCGGGCCCTGGGGAAGACCGGACCCGGCGCCCGACTCATCAGGTGCTGGAAGGCGGCGGCAAAGGCGTTACTGGGGCTCGATTCGAGCGTTGTTTCGGCGGGGCTCATCGGGCGCAGCGGACAACGGGCGCAAGCTCACCAGAATGATGGTTTGGCCACCGGCTTCGATGACTGGATCGCCCGCTGAGCTTCTCGCTTCGCTGCAATGGCGCTACGCCACGAAGGCTTTTGATCGCACGCGCACGATCGATCCAAACACCTGGCAGGCCCTGGAGACCAGCCTGGTGCTGACGCCCTCCAGTTATGGCCTTCAGCCCTGGCGATTTCTGGTGCTCCAGGACCCGGAGCTGCGCAGCCGGCTGCGGCCCCATGCCTGGAATCAGGCCCAGATCACCGATTGCTCCCATCTGCTGGTGTTGCTGGTGCGTCGCACGATCGAGGGCCGCGATCTCGATCGTCTGATTGAGCGCATGGCCGCCCTGCGTCAGACGGCGCCCGAGCGACTGCAGGCCTACCGCCAGATGATGGCCGCCGATCTGATCGATGGGCCGCGCAGCCAGAGGATCGACAGCTGGGCCACGAACCAGGTGTACATCGCCCTCGGTGGCTTCATGACCGCTGCCGCTCTGCTCGGAGTCGATACCTGCGCGATTGAGGGGTTTTCTCCCCCGGAGTTTGATCGCTTGCTTGATCTTGAAAGCAGCGACTACCGCAGTGCCGTCGTCTGCGCCGCCGGCTACCGCGATCCTGCCGATCCCTACGCAAAGGAAACCAAGGTTCGCTACGACGCCTCCGAGCTGATCGATCGCTGCTGACGTTCTGGCTTCAGCTCCAGCCAGCACGTCAGTCCGGGAGCGTGATCGGCTGGAGTGCCAGGGGGCGCTCAGCTCAGGAGCCGCCTGGTGCTTTCACATTGGGGCAGGTGGCACCACCGAAGCGGCTGGCGATCCGATCCCGTCCTTGTTGATAGATCGCTTGGGCCTTCTGCTTGTCGCCGGAGGCGACAGCGGCGTTCAGCTTCTCCGCGTAGGTGGCGCAGGCCTGATCGAGGCTGACCGCATGGGAGGCCGTGGCTGTGATCACTGGAACGGCCAGCACTGAGGCCAGGGAGGCCGCAGGCAGGAGCGACGACGCCAACCGTTGCAGCAGGCGGGCGGCCGATCGCCGGGGGGCCATCGGCCGCAGGCCCAGCGCCGCACTCCCCTGACCACCCGAGGTGCGGGGAGACTGAACCGGGCTGATCACAAGCTCATCCCGCAACCGAGGCTGCAGAGAACGGTTCAGGAGCGCCATGGGGGGAGGGCAAGGGGGCTGCAAGCGATGCGTCTAGAGCTGCTTTTAGAGCTGGTTCTAGAGCTGCTGCACAGCGTGGCTGCCAGATGCAGCCCAAAGGGGTGGACCACCGTGCCGTGTTGCCCCAGATTCCGACCTGGTTGAACCAGGAGGGGGATCAAGAGCGGGGATCCGTTTCCGGCTACGAGGCCGGTTTACGTCACCGTCGCGGCAGACCCCCCATGTCGAAAAGGGAGTCAGATCAGAAAACTGTGTAAGGCAGACACCAACACAGCAGCCCGCCAAAACCTTAGGCCAGATCGGTCAGCTTGAGGGCCTCAGGCAGCGGCCAGATCCGGCGTACCTCCGTCAGGCGCGCCTGCGCTTCCTGCCAGCGTGCATCGGCGCTGGTTCCCTGCAGCAGCAGGGTCAGATGGCCGAGTTTGCGGCCGGGCCTGGCTGTGCCCTTGCCGTACCAGTGCAGGGTGGCGGCGGGCAAGGCGGCGAGGGCTTCGCGCTGATCGCGGTAATCGCTGTCGCTGTGTTCGAATCCCAGCAGGTTCACCATCAGCGCCCCTGGCACGGTCAGGTCGGTGGGCCCGACCGGCTGGCCGCTGACAATCCGCAGCTGCTGCTCGAACTGACTGGTGCGGGTGGCTTCAATCGTGTAATGGCCGGAGTTGTGGGTGCGGGGAGCGAGTTCGTTGATCAGCAGACCGTCGGGGCCATAGAAGAACTCGATCGAGAGCACGCCCACGTAATCGAGGCTGGTGAGCAGGGAGGCGGCGATGTTGCGGGCATAGGCCTGAACCGCCTGCTCCACCGCCGCCGGCGCCAGCACCCAGTCGCAGATCTGCTCGTACTGGTGGGTTTCGGCCAAAGGGAAGACCGCCACTGCTCCGCTCTGATCACGGCTGGCCACCAGGGAGAGCTCCCGTTCGAAGGCCACCAGGTCTTCCACCAGCCATTGCTCGGGGCTCACCCGCTGCAGCAGGGCCTCGAGGTCAGCGTCGCTTCGGAGCACCATCGTGCCCTTGCCGTCGTAGCCGCCGGAGGCCTGCTTGGCCATCAACGGATAGCTGAAGCCCTCCGGCAGGGCCGGCTTGCCAGCCTGGCGCGACCTTGCTGTCAGGGGATCGCGGTCGGCCCCGCCGCCGGCACCTCTGCTGCCATCGCTGCCGTTGGCAGAGCCCCGGCCAGCAGCGCCACTGGCCTCGCCTTCGGACCGGGGGTCGGGGCTGAACACCTGCTCGAGCGGAAACCAGCGGGGTGCCGGCAGCCTGAGCCGGGCTTGCAGTTGCCGCTGCCGACGTTTGCAGATCAAGGGCTCCAGGCTTGTCAGGCTGGGCAGAAAACAGATGCCTTCGGCGGCCAGAGGCGCCAGACCCTCAAGGTCGGCCCATTCGTTTTCGAAACTGACCGAGCGGCAACCCTGGGCCAGGAGGCGGGTCGCTTCACAGTCGCGGAGGTCGGCGCGCACCACCGCACTGGCGAGGCGCACCGCCGGATCCTCCGCTCCAGGGGTCTGAATCCGTAGGCTGACCCCCATGCGCTGGGCAGCATCGGCCAGCATCCAGGCCAGTTGGCCACCACCCACAATGCCGATCGCCAGCTCGGCACCGGCCGGCGGGTCGGCCTGGACGGCATCCGGGGCGTGGAGGGAGCGGCCGGGCACGGGGGTCAGGATCCGTTCGCAATCTGCCAGCTTCGCATCCGTCGCGTGCTCTTGGGGGCTACCGGCGCCGAACGCTGACGATGCTCAGCTCAGGCCGCGTTCGCCGGTGGCCAGCAGACGCACCACGCTGAGCAGGAGCACCACCAGGAACAGGGCCAGGCCAATGGTGCAGGCGTAGCTGATTTCCAGTTCAGCGAAGGCCTGGTCGTAGACGTAATAAACGATCGTGCGCGTGGAGTCGGCCGGGCCGCCCTGGGTCATCAGGAAGACCTCCTCAAACACCTTGGTGGCGGCGATGGCGGAAATCACCGCCACCAGCGTCAGATACGGCCGCAGCAGCGGCAGGGTGATGTCGAGATGGCGACGCCAGCCGGTGCTGCCATCGAGGGCAGCCGCTTCATAGAGCTCTGGAGCGATGCCCTGCAGCCCGGCCAGGAAAATCACCATGTAGTAGCCCAGCCCTTTCCAGAGCGTGACCAGCATCACCGAGGGCAGGGCCAGCCAGGGGGAGGTGAGAAAGGCGATCGGCTCAAAGCCCGTACCCAGCAGGGTCTGGAGCCAGCCATTGATCAGGCCGTTTTCCGCGTAGAGCCAGCGAAAGGCGATCGCCGCCACCACGATCGAAACCAGCACCGGGGTGTAGACGGCGGCACGCAGCCAGTGGATCGTTGGCAGCGGCCGATTGAGGAGCACAGCCAGGACAAGGGCTCCGAGCACCACCGGCGGCACCACCCCCACCAGATACAGCAGCGTGGTGAGGCTGACGCGCCAGATCATCGGGTCGGCGATCAGGCGCCGCACGTTGGCCAGGCCGACAAAGCGCAGCGGTTCACTGAGATCAAGGCCTGTCTGGGTGACGCTCATCACCAGGGCCATCAGGGCCGGGATCAGCACCGAGAGCCCCAGCAGCAACAAGGCGGGCCCGAGAAATGCCCAGGCGGTCCGGGTGGTGCTGGGCACCGGCATCAGCTGGTTTCATCTGAAGCCATTGTGGAAGATCCCCACGGCCGTAGCCCGTGATCGCCCTGGCAGGGATTCCGGCGCCTAGCCTCGCCTCCAGAGTCGTTGAACGCGTGCGCATGATGGCCGTGCCCCAGTCCCGAGGATCGCTCTCCGGGTCCCCCGAGCTCTGGCGCACGCTCCAGGTCGATCTGCCGCGCAACGCTTACCCGATCGTGATTGGCCCTGGTTCCCTGGCAGCGCTCGGTTCCCGGCTGTTTGAGCTGGGCTTCCGGCCTGGTACCCGTGTGCTGGTGGTCAGCAACCCGGTGGTGCAAGGCCATTACGGCGACACCGTGCTGCACAGCCTCACCGATGCCGGCTTCAGCGCCCAGATGACGGTGATCGAAGCCGGTGAAGACCAGAAGACCCCAGCCACGGTGGCCTTGCTGCACGATGCGGCCTTTGAGCAGAAGCTGGAGCGGGGGTCTCTGATCGTGGCCCTCGGCGGTGGTGTGGTCGGGGACATGGCCGGTTTCGCCGCTGCCACCTGGTTGCGAGGCATCGCCGTCGTGCAGGTGCCCACCACCCTCCTGGCGATGGTCGACGCGTCGATCGGTGGCAAGACCGGCGTCAACCATCCCCGCGGCAAGAACCTGATCGGTGCCTTCCACCAGCCACGGCTGGTGCTGATCGATCCCAGCACCCTCGCCACGCTGCCTGAACGCGAATTCCGGGCCGGCATGGCGGAGGTGATCAAGTACGGCGTCATCGGCGATGCCGCCCTGTTCCGGGATCTGGAAGCGGCGACCGCGCTCCATTCCCTCGAGGCTGTGGGCCCCGATCGACTCCAGACCCTGCTGGAGCGCTCTGCTGCCGCCAAGGCCCGGGTGGTGGCCGCTGATGAACTGGAGGGTGGCCTGCGGGCGATCCTCAATTACGGCCACACCCTCGGCCATGTGGTGGAGACCCTCTCCGGTTATGGCACCTACCTCCACGGGGAGGCCGTGGCGATCGGCATGCTTGCCGCTGGCGAGCTCTCCCTGGCCCTTGGCCTCTGGGACGCTGAGTGCCAGGCGCGGCAACGCGCCCTGATCGCAGCGGCTGGACTGCCACTGCATTGGCCGGCTCTCGATCCGGAGGCGGTGCTGGCCTCCCTGCAGGCCGACAAGAAGGTGCGGGATGGCCGGGTGCGCTTCGTGCTGCCGACGGCGATCGGCACGGTGATGATCCGTGATGACATCGCCCCCGATCAGATCCTCTCCGCCTTGGCTGCGCTGGGCTGATCCTCAACCCAGCGGCGGATCCAGCCGTCTGATCAACGGGCCGGGGGCCTGTGAATCACGTGCTGGGGGAATGGAATTTCGATGCCATGCGCTTCAAAGTCACGCCAGATTGTTTGTCTGACAGCACTGGAGATCGAGAGGTTATTCATCGGATTGTCAATCCAGAAACGCAGCGAGTAGCGGATCGCTGAATCGTCGTAGCTGACCACATAGACCCTTGGCACTGGTTCTGGCAGAACCCCAGGACTCCCCAGGGCTGATGCCACCAGGTGTTGGATCACCTCGTCGGGATCATGGCGATAGGCCACGCCGATCAGGATCTCGCTGCGGCGCAGGCGATCACTGCCGGTGTAGGTGATCGTGGTGTTGGTGAAGAAGGTCTGGTTCGGAATCACGAGCTCGGCATTGTCACGGTCGCGCCAGAGCACGGCCGCCCGCAGGCCCAGAGAGCGCACCTCACAGGGATCACCATCCAGAAAAAGCACATCGCCAGGGCGCACGGAGCCTTCAAACAGCAACCAGAGGCCGCTGATGAAGTTTGAGAACACCTCCTTGATGCCGAAGCCAAGGCCGACGGACAATCCACCGGCGATGGCGACAAGGGCTGTTGCGTTGAAACCGATCTGATCGAACAACAGCGTGATGCCGAGGGCCACGACGGCGTAACGCAGGATCAGGGTGACGGCCCGCCGGTTGTCATCCTGCAGCGCAAATCCCTTCTGCAGAATCCAGGCCAGGGCGGAGGCCAGCACACCGGAGCCAACCAGAAGCCCATAGATCACCAGACAGGAGATCAGCAGACCTCCGAGCGAGACGGACACGCCGAACCAGCGGCCGAGCGGAATCGTGCTCAGCACCTGCAGGTTGTCGACCCAGGAGATCAGGCACAGCACGGAGACGACCAGATAGCTCGGCCGCAACAGTCGGGTGTCGAGTCGATGCACCAGCGTCGGCTTCAGCATCCGAGCCAGCAGCCGTCGAATCAGGCCCAGTCCCAGCCAAAGCAGATAGAGGCTCGTCACTTGAAGGGCGAGCCTGATCGGCTGGCCCAGCAGCGTCAGCAGGGCCAGTCCCAGGGCCATCAGGCCCGCTTCGAGCAGCCAGGGCGCTTGCCTCAGGCGCCGAGGCACCCGGCCGCGGGGCAGAGCGTTGAGGCTGTGGCCGACCAGCAGCGCCACCAGGGGTAACAGCAGCTGCGCCAGCACTGGCCCCCGTTCCAGGTAGCTGAACCAACCGATCGCATGATTCAGGAGCAGGCTCATCGTTCGGACGCTCCCCATCGAATCAGGCGGTCTGTGGCCTGCTCAGGGGTCAGTTCCCCGAAGATCACCCCCACCAGCAAGGCCCGGAGGGAGGCGAACCGCTGGCTGTCCTCGGCGGCCAGCCGGCTGAAGCGGTGACCCGTCATCCCCATCTTCTGCGATTGCAGCAGCACGTCCACCACGCTTGAGGTGCCGGCGCTGGGCAGAGCGAGTCGGTTCGCCGGTAACACCGCCAGGGTGGTCAGGGTGACCGTGCGTTGGGTCAAGGGATTGATGCTGAAACGCACCAACTGGTCGGCCAGTTGGTGCTGGCGCGGGCTGGAGTTCAGCCCGAAGCCCCAGACGAGCTGGCGGGTGATCGGTGACGCCGCGCCCCCCGGTCCCCCTGGCAGGGGAGCGACCCCGAGCCTGTCGCCGAGATGGCGCCTCAGCAAGGCGATGTTGCCGCAGCGGCAGGGGATCCAGTCGAGCTGCTTGCGGGCCAGCTGGTTGACGAGATGGTCCTTGTCGGGCAGGAAGCTGATCTCCTGTTGCAGGTTGCGGGTCTGCAGCCAGCGCAGCCAGGCGATGATCCGGCTCCTGTCCTGCGGGCTCAGCGGCTGGTGCTCAAGGGCGGCCAGTACCGCAGGACCGGCTCCAAGGGAACCGGCGCTCCAGAACAGATGTGCCGGTTCCACCGCCAGTCCGAATGCTGCGCCGCCGTGGGCCATCTCCAACAGCTCCTCCACCGTCTGCGGCGGATCCGGCAGCCGACGGCGGTTGAAACAGGCGAGCTGCGGTTCTTGCAGCACCGGCACGCCGGCGTAATGACGGTTTCCGAGCGCCACCCGGGTCAGACCCTGCATCTCCAGTTGCTGGAGGTCCTCCGCCGGAATCGTCACCGGTCGCAGAAGATGCTGCCGTTCAAGCTGCACGGCCCGGGCGGCTGTCAACATCACGAGATCAGGAGCCAGCCCGGCCGCATTGCGGCGCTGCAGTTCGCCCTCGAGATGGGATTCCTGGAAGATGGCAAAGGTGAGGGTCACCCCGGGGTGCAGTTCCCGGAAGCCGTCGATCAGGGTCTTGAACTCCCCGAGGTCGGTGTCCACCGATTCGGCAGTGAGGGCCTCGTTGCTGGGGGTGCCGATGAGCACGTGCAGGGTGCCGCTGTCCTCGTCCGGATCCCGTCCCTGGCAGCCGCTGCTGACCAGGGCCAGCAGCGCGACCAGCACCCCGGCGATCGCCTCTCGCCTGGCTCGCTTGCCCGATCCCCGGCGCGGGCCCAGCGGCCTGGGGCCTTCGATTGGAGATCCAGGCGAGTGCAAGAAGGACAAGGCGAACCTCACCAGCCAGGGCCCGATCCGCGCTGATGCGGCCGTTCAGAGGCATTGTGACCCTGGCCCTCCCGCCTGGCCACATGCCTGAGGCGTCAACCCTCAGCCGAGCGGCGGATCCAGCAGGAACAGGGGGGGTGGCGCCTCCGCAGCGGGGATCGCCTCAGCTCTGGCCATCGCCACCCAGCGGAAGTCGCCGAGGCCGGAGGGATCCACCAGGCGCAGCAGCGTTTCCCGGCGACTGAGCAGCTCCGCCAACTCAGCACCAGCACCCTGCTGCAGGGCATGCAGGCGCTGGGCCAGGCCGAGGGCGAGCAGGGCTTCCCCTTGCCGGCGTTCACCCAGCCATGTCCAGCCGGTGCTGGCGGCCGCCGCCTGCAGGGTTTCCAGGCAGAGATGGGCGGTGAGATCCCAGTGGCCAGGTTCGAGCAGCGGATCATCGCTGGCCCGCTGCTGCCGGTAGGCCATCAGGGTGCCGTTGCTGCGCTGCGGGGCGTAGTAGCGCCAGGCCTCGTGGGCGTAATCGATCACGAGCAACTGGCCGGCCACCAGTGCCGCCGCGGCCTCCTGCAGCCACGGCGTCAGGCCGGTGTGCAGCTCAGTGCTGAAGCCTGCTGAACGCTGCGGATTCGGCGGCCACAATCCCAGGGGCTCGAGTTGGCCAAGAGCCTCGGGCTGCAGGGCTGCCCCGGGCTCCAGCCGCAGCGAAGCCGGGCCATCGACTCCTCCCTGCAGCACCACCAGCTGCTGGCGCCAGTGCGCCCCGTCCCAGACGATCCGCTCCACCGCCAGAGCATCGAGCACTTCATGGGCCAGCAGCACGCCCCGCACGGGCGCTGTCGCCAGCTCCTCAAAACGCATCCAGCGGCATGGCAGCGGGCAGTCGGCCAGCCGTTGCCGTTGCCGGGCGGCCATGCCCTCATTGGGCTCCACCAGCAGCAGCGTCGTGCGCGCCGCCAGCTCCGGCCAGCCTGTGGCCAGGGCCGTGGCCAGTTGCAGGGCCAGGCAACCTTCACCCGGGCCGGTCTCCACAAGCGCCAACGCTGCGCTGGCCGGTTGCAGGCTCAGCCACTGGGCGATCTGCGGAGCAAGCAAGGCCGCGAACTCCGGACCGAGCGAGGGCGAGGTGACGAAATCCCCATCCGGACCCACGCGCAGCCGGCCGCTGCCGTAAGCCCCCCACGTTGGGTCGTGGAGCACCCAGTGCATGTAGGTGCGGAAATCAACGGAACCTCCTGCTGCGCTGAGCCGCTGCTGCAACCAGGGCGGCAGCGGCTCGCCGCTGATGGGGCGATCGCGATCGGCAGCTGTCTCAGGGAGAATGCGACGTCAGTGCAGCGGATTCCATGATGACCGGCCCGGCGCTTGCAGCCCGACCCGATTCCCAGGCCGTGCCGGTGGCTGCGACGCTACGGTCGGCGCTGCTGGCGTTGCTGCTCAGCTTGGCCTGCCTGGTGCTGCCCTTGGTGCAGCCGGCCCTCGCCTACGACAATCCCGATCTGCTGCCGGATCACCCGACGCCGGTGATCGATCTGGCCAAGGTGTTCACCGATGGTCAGCGCGCCCGGCTGGAAGCCGATCTGAACCGTTTCGAGGCCGACAGCGGCTGGAAGCTGCGGGTGCTCACCCAGTACGACCGCACCCCCGGCCTGGCGGTGAAGGAGTTCTGGGGGCTGGATGAACGCAGCCTGCTGGTGGTGGCCGACTCCCGTGGCGGCAACCTGCTCAATTTCAACGTCGGTGATGCACTGTTCGCGCTGATGCCCCGGACCTACTGGGTCGAGCTGCAGACCCGTTTCGGCAATCAGTACTACGTGCGCGATCACGGCGAAGATGCGGCCATCGTCGATTCCCTCGCGGCCGTAGAGCTCTGCCTGGAGCGCGGTGGCTGTCAGGTGGTGCCGGGTCTGCCTCAGGAGCAGTGGCTGCTGACCCTGGTCACCTCGATCCTCGGCGGCGTGATCGTGGGCTTTGCCGGCTATCCACGTGAGAAGGATCGCAAGGTCTCCTGGGGCTGGGTGCTGCTGCTTTCACCCCTCTGGGTGATTCTGTTCGGGGTGTTCGGCGTGGCCCCGATCATCACCCGCACCAACGATCTGTTGCCGCTGCTTCGCAACCTGCTTGGTTTCCTGGGCGGCGCGGTGGCGGCCTATCTGGTGGCCCAGCAGACCCTGGGCCGGGCCCGGGCCGAAGCCGATGGCAACGATGGAGGTGCCAGCTGAAGCTGCCGGCAGTGGTTCAGGGACGCGGATTGATGCCAGCGCTTCGGCAGAGGCTCTCGCTTGGATCACAGGCCTCAGGTCCCTGGGCCACGTCGTTGCCTCCAGCGTCTTGTTGCCGCAGGGCGGCGAGATTGCGCTCGTAGAACGCGCGCAGCTCGTTGTATCGGCGCACCGGTTGGCCGTAGTAGCTGCTGCCCGCCAGGGTCGGCAGCGACGCCCATTCCGGTGCCAGTCGGGCGGTGAGCTGCGGTGTCAGGAGCCCCTGATCGGCCAGCGCCAGAGCGCCGCGGCGCTGGATCAGAAAGATGGCGGCCTGGTCCTGATGCTCGGGGCCGAAATCAGGCAGCCCCAGGGCTCGGCTGGCCATGGCCCAGGTGAAGGGCATGAATTGATAGGCGCCGGCGGCCGCGCTCACATAACGGCTGGTGCGGCTGCGCATCACCCGGTTCGGGTGCTGATCGAGGCGATCGATCAGGCTGCCGCCGAACAGGATGCGATAGCCGATCGCTTGGCCATCGGCCCAGGTGCCTTCGGCGTAGCGGATCGTATTCAGCAGCGCCCGGCGTTCCGGCGTGATCGCGTAGGGCGTGCTGCTCGGCAGGGCTGGTGGCGGCAGCAGCGGCGCTGGAGCCAGCAGGGCCAGGTTCTCCCTGGCTTCAAGCGCCGTGGTGCTGGCCTCGGGGGCGGCGATCTCAAGGCGCTGCGAGGCGGCGGCGCTGGGCAGGTTCAGAAGTGGGGCTGTGAGACCGACCAGCAGGGAGAGGCTCAGGGCCCGGTGGAAGCGGCTGTTCTGCAGCGATCGGGAGGTGTCCTGGCTTCGCAAACCGTGATCAGACGAGGACCAATTGCAGCGCATTCACGCTGGGAACTGTCGAATTCCGCCATTTGATTGGCTGAACTCTTCAAGTCCGAGTCAATGTGTCAAAGAAATCCAGCTGATCGCCTGGTGATCGTGACAATCATTCAGGCGTCCATTGGTGTTGATTGATGCAAATGGTGCCGCATTTTCAGCACCTGGCAAGGTCTCGGCGGCGATGGCGGGCCTTCAGCCGCCCTGCGGAAACCAGTCCTCGGCCCAGCGTTCCAGGAGCATGGCGGCTTCCTGTGCGCCATTCGCATCGAGCTGCGCTCCGCTCGGCTCCAGGGGCGGACGGTCCAGCTCCCAGTCACCGCTGCGCAGTTGCTCCTGGCTCAGTAGCCGATGGCGGCCGCTGCGCTGCAGGGCCGCCTCCAGTACCGCGGCTTCGGCGAAGCCGTCGCGGTGCACCGAGTGAATGGTCAGGCCCTGGCTGATCGCCTCGCAGAAACTGCTGTAACCGGGTTTGGTGATCAGGCGATCGCAGAGCGGCATCAGATCCAGCGGACGAAGATCCGCTGGCAGTCGCCGGCCATTGGCCAGTCCTGCCAGGCTGGGCTCAGGGCCGATGAACAC
>JBEDHF010000153.1:0-24077 GCA_041174245.1 Cyanobacteriota bacterium | reverse complement strand
GCGCGGGCCGAGATCCTGGCAGCCCTGGAGCCGCTCAGCGGCAGCGACATGGTGCCGCTGGCCGCGGCCCTGGGCCGGGTCACCGCCGCGCCCGTGCGGGCCGCCGACGCGGTGCCGGGCTTCCGGGCCTCGATCATGGATGGCTATGCCATTGCCGGCGACGCCCTGCCGGCGCCCGGCGCCCAGTGGCGGGTGGTGGGCCGCTCAGCCGCTGGAGCGCCCCATGCCACGCCGCTGGCGGCCGGCGAAGCGGTGCGGATCCTCACCGGTGCGGTGGTGCCGGCAGGCAGCGGCCGCGTGCTGCCGCAGGAGTTGGTGCAGGAGCAGCTGGAGACGATCACCCTGGTGGCGACCTGCGGCGCCAACCCCTGGATCCGCGGTCCTGAAGAGGAGGCGGCGCCGGGTCAGGAGCTGGTGGCGGCGGGCCAGCGGCTCAGCGTCGCCGACCTGGGCCGGCTGGCCGGCTGCGGCGTGGCCGAGGTGGCGGTGCAGCGGCGGCCACGGATCGGCCTGCTGATCAGCGGCGACGAACTGCTGCCGCCGGGCAGCCGACGCGAACCGGGCCAGATCTGGGAAAGCAATTCGATCCTGTTGACGGCGCTGCTGCAGCGGCTGGGCCAGGCGGTGACCAGCCGACAGGTGGCGCCCGATCAACCGCAGCCGCTGCGGCAGGCCCTGACGGCACTGGCCGGCAGCTGCGATGTGGTGGTGAGCACGGGCGGCATCTCCGCCGGCGACACGGACTGGATCCGCCCGCTGGTGGCGGAGCTGGGCCAGGTGCGCTTCTGGAAGCTGTTCCTGAAGCCCGGTCGCCCCTTCGCCTGGGGGCAGGTGGCGGGCACACCCTTCTTCGGTCTGCCGGGCAATCCGGTGGCGGCGGCGATCACAGCCCTGCAGCTGCTCTGGCCGGCCCTGCAGCGCCTGGAGGGGGCAGAGCCAGAACCGCTGCCAAGGCTGAAGGTGCAGCTGGAAGCACCGCTGCGGCGCGCTGCCGGACGGCCTGAACTGGCACGGGCGCGGCTGCTGGTGGACAGCGATGGCAGGCTGCTGGCACGGCTGGAGGGCAGCCAGGCCTCCTCACGCATCGGTTCGTTGCAGGGGGCCGATCTGCTGCTGGAGATCCCGGCGGAGCTGGGACACCTGGAGGCCGGCACGGTGCTCTGGGCGCAATTGCTGCGCTTGCCCCTGTTCTGAGGAGTGCCTTCTGGGGTCAGAGCGGCGTGTTGCCAGCCAGCCAGTCGCTGCTGCCATCCTGGCGCCACTCACGCTTCCAGAAAGGCGCGTCGTGCTTCAGGGCCTCCAGCAGCTCCTGACAGCAGCGCTGGGCGGGACCCCGCCGATCGGCCGCCACAGCCACCAGCACGATCGCTTCGCCAGGGGCCAGATGCCCGACCCGGTGCTGCACCAGCACCGCCAGGGCGCCGTGGCGCACCGCTGCTGCGTGCGCCAGAGACTGCAACTGGCGTTCGGTCATGCCGGGGTAATGCTCGAGCTCCAGGCGCGTCAGCGGCGACCCATCCCCGGCCAGCGGGCGCACCCGTCCGATGAACTGGCTCTCCGCCGGGGCGATCAGGCCCCGATCCAGCAGCAGCAGCTGCCAGCGCTGAAGCTGCTGCCACGGCAGCAAGGGCTGGGCGCAGAGATCGATGCGCAGCAGCGGCGCCCGATCGCCAGCCGACGCCGCCAGAGCCTGCGAGACCTCAGCCACCACTGATCGGCGGCAGGAAGGCGAGCTCATCGCCGGCCTGGAGCGGAGTATCGAGCGAAGCGAACTGCTGATTGATGGCGACGCGGATCGTCAGCAACTCTCCAGGCAGGGCCAGCGCCTGCCAGAGCTGCCGGGGGGTGGGCGCCTCAGCGGCGGCGAGGGGCCAGTGCCGCTCCCCCCAGCCGGCCGCCTCGCGCAGGGAGGCAAACAGACGGAGCCGGAGATGGGGGCCGAGGGGGGCAGGATCAACAGCCATCGGTTCACGCTACCGAGGCTTGGCCCTGGCCCCTTGCGAGCATGGAGGCCCCCAACATCCAGCCGCGTGGCCCTTGCGATCGCCCTGCTCACGGTGTCCGACAGCCGCAGCCTGGCGGAGGATCGCAGCGGCGATGCCCTGCAACAGCGCCTGGAAGCGGCGGGTCACCAGCTGGTGGAACGCACCCTGGTGCCCGACGACCGCTACCAGATCCGGGCCGTGATCAGCCGCTGGATCGCCGATGCCAGCGTGCAGGTGGTGATCAGCAGCGGCGGCACAGGCCTCACCGGCCGCGACGGCACACCGGAAGCGGTGGCCCCCCTGCTCGATAAAACAATGGAGGGTTTCGGGGAACTGTTCCGGGTGCTCTCCTTCGAAACGATCGGCACCAGCAGCCTCCAGAGCCGCTGCCTGGCGGGGGTCGCCAACGGCACGGTGCTGTTCGTGCTGCCGGGATCCCTGGATGCGGTCGAGACCGCCTGGGATCGATTGATCAGCGCCCAGCTCGATCCAGCCACCCGCCCCTGCAACCTGGTGCAATTGCTGCCGCGACTGACAGAGTCGCCAGGCTGAAAGAGCTGGACGTCGACCGACCGGCCAACAGCCTGTCCTCAGGCCCGTGACCAGGCCATCGCCAGCCTCCAACAACCAGCGCGGATCGCATTGCTGTCCCTGAAAGCAGCCGATAAGGTGATGGGCGCGCTTCGTGAATGGCTTTGTCGGCAAGACCATGGGGCTGAATTTCCGACAGTCATTCCCCGCCGTGATCGAGGCTGTTCCTGATAGCGCAACAGCCGATCCTTCCCGACATCGACTGACGCGTTTTGGCCAGGCTCTGCTGGCCAGCGGCATCGCGCTGCTGGCCTTGATCGCCTATGGAACCTCCTGGGGAATCGGTCGTTCCACCGCCGAACGCCTGCAGTTCTGCCAGGTTCTCCCGGAGGATCGCCAGGCAACCACCAACCTCAGCACCCTCTCGCTGACAACCTCTGGTGAAGCGGCCAACATGCTGCTCTGGAATTATCAGTTGAATCAGGAGCTGATCAAGCAGCTGACCGTGGCGACGAGTCGCCAACGCCTGCTTCTCAATCAGCAGATCGCCAGCCTGACGCTGCGCCTGAATCGACAATGCCACCTGGTTCGTTACTACAGAATTCAGGCGGGTGCCCTCACCGTTGTCTCTACCGGCGCCGCCGTGATTCTGGTGATCACCGGGCTTGTGCGCATGCCCAAGGGCGTGATCGAGATCTCCCGCAGCGAGCAGGCGATCGGACTCTCCTCCCTGGCGCTGCTTGTGCTCACGGTCGGTTACCTGAGCCTCGGAGGTCAGCAAGAGCAAAGCGCCACCAACTGGGGCTATCACCAGAAAGGCCTCGAGCTCTTTTCATTGATCCGCAGCAGCCTGGCCAACCAACAGATGCTGCTGCCGCCGGACCGGACCCCAACGACCCCGGCAATCCGGCCGGCGCCACCATTGAAGAACGCCGAGGATGTGGCTGAACTGGTGACCCGGATCGACGCCTGGCTGCTCTCGGTCGAGCACGGTTCCGTCAAGCTCAACAACGGCTTCGCCCGCCAGACCTTCGACCAACTCTTCCAGAACCAGGGTCAGAATGCCCCGGCCAATCCGCTGGTGACCGTGCCCTGAACCGCAAGGGCCAGGGCCGGCCCCCCGCCACTCAGAACAGCAACGTGTTGAGGGTCTCCACCAGAAGATCCAGATTCTTGGTGGGGCGCATGATCTCAGCATGCACAGAGCCCATGCCGGAGACATGGATCACCACATCGCAGTCGAGATCAAGCGTGCCGCCGGTCTCCACTGAAAACGCACTGATTTTATCAAGAGGAATGGAAAGATACTTCTGCTTCTTGCCGGTGATGCCCTGCTTATCAACCAGAAGAAGCCGCTTGCTGGTGACAATCAACATGTCACGAATGCCCTTGTAGGAGCAAGCGATCGTCTCTCCGGCGGTCAGGATCCCCTCACGGATCGTGAGGTTTTCAGGGGCTTCCGGCGTCAACGCCGTCACTTGAATCAAGGGTTCCATCGGTGCCTTTGTGCAGCGGCCAGATCGTACGTGAACAGCCCTGACTTCAGGCCATCCACACCAGTCAAGTGGTCAGAGCATGCGGGCTTTCAACGGCGCCGACTTCAGGGGATCGCCCGGATCGATCGCCGGCGCAATCCTGACGATGCCACCGCAATCGCAACCCCTGGATGATGCCCAGGCGGCCGCAGTCCGGGCTTGGCGGCCTGGGCCCGGTAGCGTCGGACACCACCGATCGGGCCATCGGAACGGACAGTGCACCGAAGTGAGCGATGGCCGCGATCGGCTGAGCAGGAGAAGGGCGATGCGCCGTTGGATCCGTGAGCAACGCCGTCTCGGGCGCTCCTACCAACCCCGGTTCCGCCGCCTGCAGATGGGCAGCACCTCCCTGGGCGCCCTCTCGGCCCTGCTCCTGATCGGCCTGCTCTCGCTCTGGTGCGGTCAACCGCTGATCGTGGCGCCCCTGGGGGCCTCATGCGTGCTGCTCTTCGGGTACCCCGCCAGCCCCCTGGCCCAACCCCGCAATCTGGTGCTCGGCAACGGCATCGGCGCCGGGGTGGGGCTGGTGCTGCACCAGCTGCTGGGCAGCAGTTCGCTCGTGATGGCCCTGGCGGTGGCGATCACGATCCTTCTTGGTCAGCAACTGCGCTGCCTGCATCCGCCCGCCGGTGGTCTGGCCTTCCTGGTGGTGTATCTCCAGGTGGGGCTGCATTTCCTGCTCTTCCCTGTGCTCAGTGGCTCGCTGCTGCTGGTGCTGCTGGCCTGGGCCTTCAGCCGTTGGGCACCCGAGGCCGCGGCCTACCCCAGGCACTGGTTGTGAGTGTCAGCGTGCTGATGGATCTGCTGCTGCCCCTGACCCTGGCGGCGGTGGCGTTTCTGTATGCCTCCGTCGGCCATGCCGGCGCCACGGGTTACATCGCCGTGCTCAGCCTGGCCGGCTGGTCCGTGACGACGATCAAACCTCTTGCCCTGGTGCTCAACAGCCTCGTGGCCGCCATCGGCTCCTGGACCTTCCTGCGGGCCGGCCATGGCCCCGGGCGACGGATCTGGCCCCTGTATGCCGCCGCGCTGCCGGCAGCGCTGCTCGGCGGCGCCCTGAACCTGCCCCTGCCCTGGCTGCAGCGGCTGATCGGCCTGGTGCTGCTCGCGTCCGCCTGGCGGCTCGGGCGGCAGCTCAAAGATCCAGACCAGTTGCGGCCCCTCAAGGCGCTACCGCTGGTGATCAGCGGCGCTGGCATCGGCCTGGTGGCTGGCCTGAGCGGCACCGGCGGTGGCGTGCTGCTGACGCCGCTGCTGCTGCTGGGCCGTTGGTGCCGCACCCGTCAGGCAGCGGCGGTCTCGGTGCTGTTCATCCTGCTCAATTCCCTGGCGGGCCTGCTGGGACTGACGCTGGCGCAACCGGCCGCCCTGGCGCCGCTGAGCGATCCAAGGCTGCTGCTCTGGCTGCTGCCGATCCTGCCGGCCGCGGCCCTCGGATCCCGGTTGGGCAGTCGCCACTGGCCGGTGGCCACGATCCAGCGCGTGCTGGCCCTGGTGCTCTGCCTGGCGGCCCTGAAGTTGCTGGCGGGCCACTGATCCCGATCTCAGCCCCCCAGGTAGGCCATCTCGGCGTGCCGACCGGTGGATGGATGCACCGCCTGACCGCGCTCCTCGCTGTAGCGGTCCTGGCGCTGCTGCCAGAGCGAGCCGATCGCCGCCTGCAGAGGCCCCTGCTCCGGTTCGGAGCCCCCCACGGCGCTCAGCCAGGGCCGCAGATCGAGGCCGCTGCCGGGGGCCGCGAACAGGCAGCTGTAGGCCACACCATCGGCGGTGACCCGCAGCCGATTGCAATCGCCGCAGAAGGGGTCGCTGACCGAAGCCACGGCGGCCAGGGTGCCGCCGCCATCGCGATAGCGCCAACGACGGGCGGTGCTGGCCGAGGCGCGGCCGAGCGAGTCCAGGGGCCAGCGGGCCGCGATCGTTGCCACCATCTCGGCGGCACTGAGCACGGCCTGGGGCGTCCAGCCATTGCGGTTGCCCACATCCATGTACTCGATCAGGCGCAGCTCCAGGCCCTGCTCACGCGCCAACTGCGCCAGGGGCAGCACCTGCTCGTCGTTGCGACCGCGCTCGATCACGGCATTGAGTTTCAGGGCACCACGGCCCGGATCAAAGCCAGCCCGACGCGCCGCCTCGATCGCCTGCAACACCCGCTCCAGGGCCCGCTCCCCGGCGAGCGCATCGGCCAGTCCCGCCATCCGGGCGACGCTTTCGCCGCTGGTGCCATCGAGGCTGAGGGTGAGGCGATCCAGTCCCGCCGCGCGGAGGGCCCGGGCCCGGTCTGCGGTCAGCAGCTGGCCATTGCTGGTCAGGGCCACCTCCTGGAGGCCCGCCGCCCGCAGGGGCTGCAGCGCCGCAACCAAGGACTCCAGCTGCGGATGCAGCAGCGGCTCGCCACCGGTGAGCCTCAGGCTGCGCACGCCAAGCGCCACCGCCGCCCGCACCACGGCCAGCCGCTGGCGCAGGGTCAGCAGACCCTCCGGCTCCTGCCCATCCGGACGGCAGTAGGGGCAGGCCAGATTGCAGCGCGCCGTCAGCGACAGCCGCAGCACCCCCAGGGAGCGCTGATGGAGATCGAGGGGCTGGACCGGCACCATGACGGCGACGCTAGAGGGGGCGGATCGGGCGGTTGTGGCGGGCGAGCTCCTCCACGGTGTTCACATTGACGAGCGGGGCAGGATCGAGGCTCAGCCGCTGCACCGATTCGCTGCCCAGCCAGCCGAGCAGACGCCGTTCGCCGGCTGCCAGGGCCTGCTCCAGCCGGCGCTGATGGCCGTCATCACTGGGATAAACGCCAAGCAGCGGCTGCAGCCGCTCGCCGTCATCGGCCAGCTGGATCCTGCAGGGATCCGCCGTCGCCGCCGCCACCAGCGCCCGCAGTACTGCAGGCTTGAGGCCGGGCATGTCCACCGGGCAGAGCAACAGGCGCTGATCGGGATGGTGCGCCATCAACCGGGCAAGCGCCAGCAGCGGCCCCCCAACCGGCTCCGGCTCGGCCAGCAGCTCCAGCTCCACCCCGGCAGCCGCCAGCTCCGGCCTGAGCGCCGCGGCCAGCTGCCGATGCTGCGGCCAGCGCGTCAGCAGGGTCAGCGGCGCGCCGGTCGTGGCCAACAGCCGCAGGGTGCGCTCCAACCAGCTGCCGCCGTCGGGATGGGGAAGCAGCGCCTTGTCCTGGCCCATCCGCCGGCTGGCACCACCGCTGAGCAGGCAGCAGCGCAGGGGCAGACCGCCGGAGGGCTGGCGGCTGGCCGCAGCTGAACAGTCAGGCGCCACATCCGCCTGTAGCAACCGCTTCTCTGGCGGTGACGACCGTTCCATAGGGTCCGCCCATTCTCTCGCGCTCCACCATGGCCCAGGCTTCCACCATGGCCCAGGCTTCCGTCACGGCCACGCTGCTGGCCGCCAAGCGCCGCACTGGTCTCAGTTTTGCCGATCTCGGTGCCCGGCTGGGGGTGGATGAGGTCTGGATCGCCAGCCTGATCCACGGCCAGGCCACCGCCAGCGCCGAGGAGGCCCAGACCCTGGTGGCGGCCCTGGAGCTGGAGGGCAGCGCCACGGCCGACGAGCTGCTGGCCCAGCTCACCACCTACCCGATCAAAGGCGCGCTCGATCCGGTGATTCCCACCGATCCGCTGCTCTATCGCTTCTACGAAATCCTGCAGGTGTATGGCCTGCCGCTCAAGGATGTGATCCAGGAGAAGTGCGGCGACGGCATCATGTCGGCGATCGACTTCACCCTCACCGTCGACAAAGTCGAGGATCCGCGGGGGGATCGGGTGGTGGTGACGATGAACGGCAAATTCCTGCCCTACCGCAAGTGGTGAACGCGGCCGTGACCCAGCCACAGCAGGCTGCGGATCGGTAGCGGTTGCCACAAGCCAGCGGCGGCCTGGATTGATCCAATGGTCAGGTCTTGGTCGGGCTCCGGTGTCAGCTGCTTCCAGCCCTGCGGCACCACCGGATCAGGCCGCCGCATCGGCCCGCGGCCAGTGCCCCTACTGCGGCGTCGGCTGCGGCCTGGAGCTGAAGCCACCGGCGGCCGATGCCGAGGAGCCGCTCTGGACGGCCCGCGGCGATCGCCATCACCCCTCCTCACTCGGGCAGGTGTGCGTCAAGGGGGCCACGGTGGGCGAAACGCTGGATCGCAACCGGCTGACCACGCCCCTCTGGCGCGCAAGCCTGGATCAGCCATTCGCGCCGATCAGCTGGGAGCGGGCCTTCACGTTGCTGGTGGAGCGGATCCAGGCCACCCTCGAGCGTCAGGGACCGGGCGGCCTGGCGATCTACGGCTCCGGTCAGTTCCTCAGTGAGGACTACTACGTGGCCAACAAGCTGCTCAAAGGGGCCCTGGGCAGCAACAACTTCGATGCCAATTCACGCCTGTGCATGAGCTCGGCGGTGTCGGGGTATGCGCGCAGCCTCGGCTCCGATGGCCCGCCCTGCTGCTACGACGACCTCGACCTCGCCGATCTGGTGCTGTTGATCGGTACCAACACCGCCGAATGCCATCCGGTGCTGTTCCAGCGCCTGCTGAAACGCAAGCGCAAGGTGAAGGAAGCGCTGCGTCTGGTGGTCGTTGATCCGCGCCAGACGGCCACCGCCGAAGCGGCGGATCTGCACCTGGCGATCGCACCCGGCACCGATCTGGTGCTGCTGCATGGCCTCGGCCACCTGCTGCTGGAGATGCAGGCGATCGATCACCCCTTCATCGCCGCCCACACCGAAGGCTTCGAAGCGCTGCAGGAGCTCTGGGCCGCCTGGACGCCGGCGGTGGTCTGCGACCTGTGCGGCATCGCTGAAGCCGATCTGCGCCAGCTGGCGGTCTGGTGGGCCGAGGCCACCGGTGCGCTCAGTCTCTGGTCGATGGGGGTGAACCAGAGCCGCGAGGGCACCGCCACCGTCAGCGGCATCATCAACCTGCATCTGGTCACGGGCCAGATCGGCCGCGCCGGTGCCGGCCCCTTTTCCCTCACGGGCCAACCGAATGCCATGGGCGGCCGCGAAGTCGGCGGACTGGCCCAGCTGCTGCCCGGCTACCGCACCGTCACCAACCCGGAGCATCGGGCCACGGTGGAGCAGCACTGGGGCCTGGCGCCGGGATCGATTGCGCCGGAGCCAGGCCTAACGGTCTGGCAACAGATCGAAGCGATGGAACGGGGCGAGCTCGGCCTCTGGTGGGTGGCCGCCACCAATCCGCTGGTGAGCCTGCCCTCGCTCGATCGGGTCAGGGGCGCCACCGCCCACTGCCCGCTGGTGGTGCTGAGCGAGGCCTACGCCGGCACCGAAACGGCCGCCATCGCCCACCTGCTGCTGCCAGCGGCGCAGTGGAGCGAGAAGAGCGGCGTGATGACCAACTCCGAACGGCGCGTCACCCTCTGCCCCGCCTTCCGCGAGCCCCCGGGTGAGGCCCGGCCCGACTGGGCGATCTTCGCGGAGCTGGGCCGCCGCCTCGGCTTTGAGGACCAGTTCCGCTACGACTCGGCAGCGGAGGTCTATGCCGAATTGGTGGCCCTCACCGCCGGCCGCGTCTGCGACCTCAGCGGCCTCAGCCATGCGCTCCTGGCCGAGCACGGCCCCCAGCAGTGGCCCTTCCCCAGCGGCACCGCCCCAGGCGGCGGCCAGGAGCGGCTCTATGAAGCCGAAGCACCGTTCCCCGGTGCGGCGGCCGGGCAGCGCTTCCCAACGGCGAATGGACGCGCCCGTCTGCTCAGCGACGCACCCCTCGGTCTGGCGGAACCGCCCTGCGCAGCCTTCCCCCTGGTGCTCACCGTGGGCCGCTACCTCGGCCACTGGCACACAATGACCCGCACCGCCCATGTGGCCCGGGTGGTGAAGCAGTACCCGGAACCGCGACTCGAACTGCATCCCACAGATGCGGTCCGCCACGGCCTGGAGGATGGCGCCGAAGCCGCGGTGATCTCCCGCCGGGGAGAGCTGCAGGTGCGGGTGGAACTGAGCGAGCGGATCCGGCCGGGCACCGTGTTCCTGCCGATGCACTGGGGCGCCAGCCAGCCTCAGGCCTGCGAAGCCAACCGGCTGCTGCATCCGATGGCCTGTCCGATCTCCAGCCAGCCGGAGCTCAAGGCCGCGGCTGTGACCCTGGCCCCGGCCCGCAACCCTCAGCGTTCGGGCGAGAGCACCAAGGCGCCGTCCTGAAGCAAACGCGGCGAGAGCCGCATCCCCGTACCGCCAGCCCCATCGGGATCAAGCAGGCCCTGCTGCCGCCAACGGGAAAGATGACGGGTGACGGTGACCCGGTTGTGACCGATCAATTCGGCGCAACGGTCATGGGTGAGCCGCAGCGGCAGTTCCACCCAATCGCCGCAGCGGCGACCAAGGCGCTCCGCCAGCAGCTGAAACAAGGCCCGCAGCCGATCCTCCGAAGCGCCGAGGTGATGGATCCGCAGCAGGGCCGCGGTCCAGTCACAGAGACCACTGGCCCCATCGAGCGGCAGGGCATCCAGGCAGGACGCCATCTGCACCGGCGTGATCGCCTCCAGATGCAGGCGGGAGCGACGCAGGAGATCGAGCGTGAGGTGATCACCCTCCTGGAGGAAGCCGAGGGTCATCGCCTTCACCGCCAGGGGCTCCTGATCCCCGTTGGAGCAGGCCACCCGCACCAGCCCCGACACCACATGCAGGGAGGTGGTGTGGTGCAGGGTGCTGGCGGTGAGATGCACCGTGTGACCCGAGGCGATGCGCAGATGCGATGACGGCATCGCCCGTGGCGACCGCAGCCTTTCCAGGTCAGGCGTCGTCGTCATGGGCATAGCGGCGATAGAGGAAATCGAGGGCGTGATTACGGAGCTGGGCATAGCGGGGATCCCGCTGAATCACCTCGTAAGAACGGGGACGCTCAAACGGAATCGTCAGAATTTCTCCGATCGTGGCCGCAGGACCATTGGTCATCATCACCACCCGATCCGCCAGGAACAGCGCCTCGTCGATGTCGTGGGTGATCATCAACACCGTGGGCCTGTGCTCCCTCCAGATAGCGAGAAGCTCCTCCTGGAGCTCCTCCTTGGTGATCGCATCCAGAGCCCCGAAGGGTTCATCAAGCACCAGCACCGCCGGATTGACGGCCAGGGCGCGGGCGATCGCCACCCGTTGGCGCATGCCACCGGAAATCTCCGCCGGTTTCTTATGACGGGCCTCGATCAGACCGACCATCTCCAGATGGTGATCCACCACCTGCTGCTGCTCCTGCTTCGAGAGCTCGGAGCGGGCAGCGGCCACCGCCAGGGCCACGTTCTGCTGCACCGTCTGCCAGGGCAGCAGCGAATAGTTCTGGAACACCACCATCCGATCAGGCCCCGGACGCTCGATCGGCACCCCCTGCAGGGTGACCGTTCCATGGCTGGGATTGAGGAAACCGGAGACCATGTTCAGCAGCGTCGATTTGCCGCAGCCGGAATGGCCGATCACACAGAGAAACTCGCCCTTCTCGACCTGAAGGTTGATCTCCCGCAGGGCCTCGAATGGCCCCTGCCGGGTCTGAAACACCTGGCCGACAGCGTTGAAGCTGAGAAAGGCGGATCCGGACGGCTCGGCACTGCCGATCGGAGGTGAAGCCTGGATGTCCAGCATGGGGAATCTCAGCGAACGGTGGACAACGAAGGAGTGGCCGTCGATTCCGGTAAGGGCACCGAGGCCACGACCGCTGGGGCGGCAAAAGGTAGAGCTTCGAGATAACGAAGCGGCGCATCCTGATCGAAGCTGCCGCCATCCGCGAGGGCGAAAGGCTGACGCTCGGGACGGAGCACGGGCAGACCGGCCAAGTCCAGGGCCGCATCGCAGAGATCAAGGCGATACACCTGCGCCAGCAGCTCGACCCGGTTGGCGGGGAACGAACTCCAGCCCCAGCGACTGAACTGGGTGAGAATCCAGGCCCCCTCCGCCTGATCAGGACTCTGGGCCCGATCAGCGTGGTAGCGATTCAGCAGCATCAGATCACTGGAACGCTCGCCAGTGCCGAAATCAAACTGACGTTGCAGCGCCGGAGCCGCGGCGGGCCCCAGCCAGCGGGGCTGACTGAGCAGGGTGGTGAGGGCCTGGCGATGGGCGCCATCGTCACACCATTGACCAGCACGCATCAGCCCGGCGCAGAGACTCAGCAGGGCCTGGCGGTGGTGCAGGGCGAAGGATTCACTGCAGGTGAGCACCTTTTCAGGATGGCGCGCCCAGATCTCGCGATCGGTGGCCAGCACATAGGCCAAACCGTCGTCGACCGCCTTGGCCACGCGGTAACGACCGGCGATGAACCCATCGATCTCTCCAGACACCAGGGCCGCCTGCATCGCCATCGGCGAGAGGGCCACCCAGGTGACAGCGCGCTCAGGATCGATGCCGCCGCTGGCCAACCAATGCCGCAGCAGCAGGTCCTGCATGATGCCCTGCTCGGCGATCGCCAGTTTCAGCGGCTTCTCCTGCACAGAGACATGGGTGGCCAGGGTGGCGAGATCGCGCACGCCAAGCTCGAGCCAGCTCCGCGCCAGGCAGAGGGCATTGCCATTGCGGGTCACCGTCATCGGCGTCACCGCCGGCCAGGGGCTGCGATCACCAAGGCCGAGGGCCAGGCTGAGCGGCGTGGTGGCGGAGGTGATCGCCACATCCAGATCGCCGCTCACCAGCTTCTCCTCCAGCTGTTGCCAGCGGGCGAAGGGCACCGGCAGCACCGTCACCGCCGCAGGATCCACCAAGCCCTGCTCGATGGCCACAGCCAGGGGGGCGATGTCCAGACCGGGCAGGTAGCCGATCCGGATGGGCGTGGGCGCGGCCGGGGCGCTCGGCGCGACCGGCGCTGCAGCCAGGGCCTGACTCTGGGCCTGCTGGCGCTGCCGCAGCCGGCGTTGCTGCTGCAGAAAACCGATCAGCTCACTGCGCAGGCCGTAGTAATCGGGATGCTCCATCACCGCCAGCCGCTCCCGCGGGCGGGGCAGCGGCACGGTCAGGATCTGACCGATCCGAGCCTCCGGACCATTGGTGAGCATCACCACCCGATCGGAGAGCAGCAGCGCCTCATCCACGTCATGGGTGACCATCACGGTGGTGATCCCGGTCTGCTGACAGATCTGCATCAGCTGCTGCTGCAGATTGCCGCGCGTCAGGGCATCGAGGGCCCCAAATGGTTCATCGAGGAGCAGCAGCCGCGGCTGGATCGAGAGCGCGCGGGCAATCGCCACCCGTTGGCGCATGCCACCGGAGAGTTCGGACGGGTAACGATCGGCCGCTGCCTTGAGGCCAACCAGGGCCAGATTCTCCTCCACCCGTTGCTGGCGCTCCGCCTGGGGAAGCTCCCGCAACACATTGGCCACGGCCAGATTGATGTTCTGACGAACGGTCTGCCAGGGCAGCAGCGAATAGTTCTGGAACACCACCATCCGATCCGGACCGGGGGCGGTCACCTCCCGTCCGTCGAGGATGATGCCGCCGCTGCTGGCGGTGGTCAGACCGGCAAGAAGATTGAGCAGGGTGGACTTGCCGCAACCGGAGTGCCCGATCAGGGAAACGAATTCGCCTTCAGCAATGGTGAGGTCAATGTCCTTGAGGGCGACGTACTGACCGCCCCCCGGCAAAGGGAAAACCTGGGTGACGTCATCGACGGTAATCAGACCTTTCATCTCAACGACGACCTCCGCTGACGCGCTCGCCGACAACACCGACCAGACGATCCAGGATCAGGCCCACCAAACCAACAACCACGATCGCCAGGATGATCTGACTGGTGCTGGAATCACCACCGGCGTTGTAGGCATCCCAGATGAAGAAACCGATGCCACCATCGGCCTTGAGCATCTCTGCGGCAACGATCGCCAACCAGGCCAGACCGACGGAAATGCGGAGGCCGGTGAACACATAGGGGGCGGTGGCTGGCAGCAGGATGTCACGCAGATAGCTGCGCTTACGCAATCTCAGCACACGGGCAACGTTCGTGTAATCCTGAGGAATCTCACGAATGCCAACGGCCGTGTTGATCACGATCGGCCAGACAGCCGTGATGAAAATCACAAAGATGGCCGCAGAATCCGCCTGTTGCAAAAGCAGCAGTGAAATCGGAAGCCAGGCCAGAGGCGGCACCGTACGCAGCACCTGAATCAGGGGATCAAAGCCACGCCGAAGAAAATCGTTGAGGCCAATCGCCAAACCAGCGGCAATGCCAATAACAGCAGCGAGGCTGTAACCGACAGCAACACGCTGTAGGGAAATGAAGATCTGAATCCCCAGCCCCTTGGAGGTGCCACCTTCGTCATAGAAGGGTTTAATGATGTAGGGATCCCAGGTCTGGGCGATCACTTGAATCGGCCCAGGAAATCCCTCGGAATTCAATCCAGACAGCAGCTGCCACAGCAGCAAGGTCAGGCCGATGCAGACAACGGGCGGCAAAATCTGACGACGGAGAGCGAGGCGACGGCTCTGGCCTCGGGATCGGCGTGAACGACTCGATGGGGCAACCGCTGTGGTCATGAATCCAGGCAAAAAAAGGGAGGGGCGGGACCGCCAGCTGGCGGTCCCTGATCAATCGGTCAACAGATCCCCTGCGATCGCAGGGGTCCGTGATCAGCGCAGGGCCTTGATCCGGAGGCTGTTCAGATAGGCGCTGGGGTTGCTGGGGTCAAAACGGACGCCGTCGAAGAAGACCTCAACACCACGGGAGTCGCCGGAGGGAATGGCACTGATGCCATTGGCCCTGGCAGCGGTGCGCCAGAGATCCGAACGGTTCACCTTGTTCACCAGGGCCTGAATGTTGGTGCTCCTGGGCAGATAGCCCCAACGGATGTCTTCCGTCACGAACCAGGTGTCATGGCTCTTGTAGGGGAAGGAGGCATTGTTCTTGAAGAAATACATCTTGAAGGGTGAATTCCTGACGTGGCGGCCATCGCCGTAATCCACATCACCCTGGAGCCGGGGCAGCAGGTCGGCAACACTGGCCTTGACGTACTTGTCCTGGGCCAGGATCTGGGCCAGCTCGTTGGTGTTGGCCGGATTGTCCGCCCACTGCTGGGCCTGCTGCACCGCCATGATCAGACGCAGCGTGGCATTGGGGTTCTTCTTCACCCAATCGGCGCGCAGCGAGAAAGCCTTTTCAGGATGCTGCTTCCAGATCTCGCCGGTCTGAAGCACGGTGTAACCCAGCTTCTTGTTGACCAGACGCTCATTCCAGGGCTCACCCACACAGAACACATCCATGGTGCCCGACTGCATGTTGGCCACCATCTGCGGCGGCGGAATCACCACAAGATCCGTTTTCTTGTTCGGATCAACACCGTTGGCTGCCAGCCAGTAACGCATCCACAGATCATGGGTGCCGCCGGGGAAGGTCACCGCTCCCTTGAACTTATCGCCGGTGCCATTCTTCTTATCGATCACGCCAGCAAGATTGGTGGTGCGCACCTTCAGCTTGGCGGGCAGGAACTCCTTCGAAGCGGAAATCGCCTGACCTTGCGTATTCAAACGGGCAACGATCACCATCGGTACCGGCTTGCGGCTCTTGCTGATCGCCCCCGTGGTCAGGAGGTACGGCATCGGCGAAAGGATGTGGGCGCCATCGATGCCGCCGCGGCCGCCGCCGAGCTCAAGGTTGTCGCGGGTGACGGCCCAGGAGGTCTGCTTCTTGAGCTCAACCCCGGTCATCCCCAGCTTGGCGAAGAAGCCCTTCTCCTTGGCGATGATCAGAGGAGCGGCGTCGGTGAGAGCAATGAAGCCCAGATCCACCGACGTGGTTTCAGGCTTGCCGGGCGCCTTGGCAGCGGCCTGGGCCGGCAGACCGGCCAACAGGCTCAGGCCACCGCTCAGCTGAACAGCGAGGCCAGCACTGGCGAGCAGGCTGGTGCGCAGAAATTGACGACGGGAAGGCTGAAACATGAGCAGAATGTCTGAAATGACGGATCAGCGTGAAGAGGTTGTTGCCCCTGAGAGCAATCACACAAGCAACGAACGAACACCATTAATCCCGCAGCAAATCGAGGCACAGATGTGCCCAACAAGGCCGAGAAAAACGAAACGCTCAGTCGCGCTCAAGGTTGCAAAAACAGGACTGATCAACCATCACCGTGGGACCTGGCGCACCCGATCCGGTGAGAAGTGCTGGCGCAAAGGCTGACCAACGGAATTAAGAACACCACATCGGCGCACACCCCACTGGTCACGATTGCTACAGACAAGCAAACGGAATGGTCAAACTCGATACAAAACAGCCTGATCCTCTCGCCGCCCTCAAGGCTCGATCAGATCAAACTCCGCCAGGGCCAGCGGCAGGTTGCGGTGTTCGTGCCCCGGATGGCTCAGCTTCACCAGGGCAAAGCGCTGCAGCTCCTGCAGCTCCTGCCAGGCCCCAGGCCGCAGCCTGAGCTGCAACTGCCGGCAGGCAGCCATCAGCACCGCAGGCCACTGATCCTCCTGTTGCCAATCACAGCCCTGGGCCGGCTCCAGGGGCCGGGCCGGACCCTCAGGCAGCTCCCGGCTGCGCTCCAGCAGCCACTGGCGCAAGGCAGCGATCGCCTCCGCGTCGTCGTCCCAGGCCAGCAGGCGTTGCCGCTCCTGCGGCGTCAGCCCGTGCCAGTGCACCAGCTTCAGCTTGACCCCGGCCAGATCGAGCTTGCGCCGCACCGCCATCGGAATGCAGCGCAGATCCGCCGTGAAGTCGGCCTCAAAGCCAAAACACTGGTTGTGACCGGAGCCTGAGCTGGGCACGGTCATCGCATCGCCTCCAACAGGGCCAGACCAGCCCGCGCCTGCAGCAGGGCCCGGGCCTGATCGAGCGCCTCCGGCAGCGCTGCCAAGCCACCGGCGAACCAGAGATAGGCCCCAAGATTCCAGATCAGGGCCGGCGCCAGAGGACCGTGGCCGATCAACGCCTCCAGGGCCTGCTCCCGCCAGAGCTCCGGCCCCTGCCAGGCCACCTCATCGGCCTCAAGACCATGCTCCCGGGGATGGAGCAACAGCCGCTCCGCCTCACCCTGGCGCACCCGGGCCGTGATTCCGGCTCGGGTGGTGGGGAGATCGGTGGATCCCTCCAGGCCCTTGACCGTGAGCACATCCCCTTCTCCGGCGGCGAGCAGCGCCTCCCAGGCCCGCTGCTCCGTGGGCGGATGCACAAAGCCGCTCACCAGCAGATGCTCACCCTGATGGGGCGTCCAGAGCAGCTCAAGACTGGCCACGGGCGGCCGTTTGCCAATCTCCTCGCGCACCGTCACCAGGGACTGGGCCAGGGGGAAATGGTCGGGCTGATGGGTGAGGGCCAGGCCGTGGCGGTCGAGCCGCTCCTGCACTGTCGCCAACGCCAGGCCACGCCAGCGAAGCCCGAGCAACGCGAACAACTCCTCAAGGGTGACGCCGTACTTGACCGGCATCGGCGCACCGCCATGCAGCACCACCGGCACGCCGGCAGCGGCCAGGGTCAGGGCCACCAGGGGCAGCAGCGGCGCCGTTCGGCTGCGACCGTCGTAGGGGACGCCGAAGCAGAGGGGCCTGCGCCCGGGGGTGTGCAACTTCGGGCCATGGTGGCGGTAGCTGTCGAGCATGCCGCTCAGCTCCAGCGGCGCCGGCCGGCGGATGCGGTGGGCGATCAGGAAAGCGCCGAGCTGGGCCTGGCTGACCTGGGCGCTGAGCATCAGGTCCATGGCCTCGCAGGCCTCCTGGCGACTGAGGCCGGTGCTGGTGTGTTCCCCGCTGCCCACCTTGCCCAGGAGCTCCCGGAACCGCAGCCGCGCCGGCGGCACTGTGGTCTCGGCACGGTTCATCGGTAACAAACGCGACACGGGGTCTGCACGTCCCTCGCCACATTCAATCCTCCCAGCCGATCCGATCACGATGGCGTCAGCCGCTCCTGATCTCTCCTCAGCCGCGGCTGTCCCTGCGATGGGTGCAGCCGCGCTCAGCAAGATCGAACAGGCCAAGGCAGAACGCTGCGGCCTCGACCTGGAACCGCAGTTGCAGGCGCTGGCCGACCAGGGCTGGGAGAGCCTCGATGAGGCGACCCTGACGATCCACCTGAAGTGGCTGGGGATCTTCTTCCGTCCGGTCACCCCCGGGCGGTTCATGGTGCGCCTGCGCCTGCCCAATGGCGTGATCGAAGCCGAGCAGCTCGAGGTGCTGGCCGATGCCGTGGACCGCTGCGGGGAGCACGGCTCCGCTGACATCACCACCCGCCAGAACCTGCAGCTGCGGGGCCTGCTGCTGGAGGACCTGCCGCCGCTGCTGCAGGCGATGGCGGCCGTGGGCCTGACCAGCCGTCAATCCGGTCACGACAACCCGCGCAACATCACCGGCAATCCCCTGGCCGGCATCGATCCCGAGGAGATCATCGACACCCGGCCGCTGGTGGCGGCAATTCAGGCCCGGCTCCTGGCCGAAGGCCCCCGCAACCTGCCCCGCAAGTTCAACATCGCCGTCGGTGGAGCCGCCGACAGCTTCCTGCTGCACAACGACCTGGCCTTCCTGCCGGCCGAACGCGACGGCGAGCTGGGGTTCACCGTGATGGTGGGGGGCTTCTTCTCAGCCCAGCGCAACGAACTGGCGATCCCACTTGGGCTCTGGTTGCGCCCCGAACAGCTGCCGCTGTTCAGCCTGGCGGTGCTGCAGCACTTCGAGCGCTGCGGCAATCGCCAGGCCCGCAACAAGAGCCGGCTGATGTATCTGGTCGACAGCCTCGGCCTTGAGGGCTACCGGGCGGACCTGGAGCAGGAGGTTGCAGCCCTGGGGGGGGAGGTGTTCCCCCATGACGGCAACCATCGGGTGAACCGCGCCCCCCGCTCCGGCCTGGGGGTGCATGCCCAACGGCAGGCCGGCCTGCATTGGGTCGGTCTGTGCGTGCCGGTGGGCCGGCTGAATGCCGCCGAGATGGCCGACCTGGCCCGTCTGGCCCGCGACTACGGCAACGGGGAGCTGCGCCTGACCGAAGCCCAGAACGTGCTGATCACCCATGTGCCCACAGAACGTCTGCAACCCCTCCTGGCCGAACCGCTGCTGCAACGCTTCCGCCCCGATCCCGGCCCGCTGATGGCCGAGGCGGTGAGCTGCACCGGCAGCCGCTACTGCAGCTTTGCCCTCATTCCCACCAAGACGACCGCCCTGGCCGTAGTGGAGGAGCTGGAGCAACGGCTGGAGCTGCCCCACGCCATCCGCACCCACTGGACCGGCTGCCCGAATGCCTGCGGCCAGCCCTACATGGGGGAGATCGGTCTGATGGGAGCCAAGGCCCGCCACGAGGGTCAGATGGTGGAGGCGGCGAAACTGTTTCTCGGCGGCGACATGGGCGCCGATCCCAAGCTGGCGGAACTGCATCACAAAGGCGTTCCCCTCAGCCAGCTCGCCGATGGGCTGGAAACGCTGCTGATCGAGCGGTTCGGAGCCAGGCGCCGGACCGAGGCCGCCTGAGAGGCTTCCATGGCGGCTGTCAGGGTGGACGGTGTGGTGGTCGATGCCTTGGTTGTGGAGTCGGATGATTGCCCCAGGGGAAGCGCACCCCTGGCCGCCTTCGGCAGCAGCGAACGCTGGCAGCAACTGCAGCGCCTGCGCCGCGGCCAGCTGGCACCGAAACCGCTGATCGCCGCCCTCTGCAACGGCAGCCTGGAGCCCCAATCCGATCTGCTGGCAGCCCTCTGGGGTCAGCTCGATCGCGAGGACGTGGAGCGTCTGCTGGGCAGCGGCGCCGCCGCAAACGCCACACCCTGGCTGGAGGCCAGTCGGCTGGAGCTGCCCGCCCTGGCCAGCCAGCCGGCGGTGGAACGGGCCTGGCTGGAGCCCCTGCTGGCCATCCAGCAGGAGGCAGCCCCGGATCAACAGCTCGCCTGGCTGGAGGTGCTGGCCCAGTTCCTCGATCCGCGGGTGGGGCAACGGCTGCGGCGGCTGGTGCTCGAAACCAGCCGCCAGATCACGTCCGGCGAGCAGGAGGCAGAAGCAGCGATCGGCTTCGAAGCGGTGCTGCCGCTGGTGCCGCTGCTGGGGCGGCAGCGCCAACGCCAGGATGGGGTGCTGCTGCTGCAATGCAGCCTCGAGCCGGGGCCCCTGGCCTGGCGCCGGGCCGCCCTGGAGGGGGTGGCCCTCGGTCTGTCGTCGTGGCCCTTGCCCCTGCTGACGCCCGCCCTGGTGCGGCTGGCCAGCGACCTCTCGCCAGCCCTGGCCAACCAGGCGATCGATCTTCTGGCGCGGCTGCCGGATGGACAACGGCAGCTGCGACGGCTGGTGAACGGCAACCTGGAGGCCTCGGCAAGGGAACGGCTGCGGCGACGGCGCCTCTGCACGCCACTGCTGCTGCTGGTGCATGGTCGCCAGGGCGGCGCGATCCCAGCCGTTTACGACGACCTGGCCCGAGCGCTTGAGCAACGGCGCCGGGCACCGGTGCTGATCCAGGCCCTCACCGGCACCACACCAGCCATCGATCAACGCCTGCAGCAGCGCGCCAGCGTCGCCGGCGCGATCACCCTGGTGCCGCTGCTGCTGCTGCCGGGAGACCATGTGCGGCGGGATCTGCCGGCGATCGCCAGCAGCTGGAGACAAGGTCTGGCCAAGGAGACGGCGACCGCGACCGTGACCCTGCGACGCCGCCCTTTCCTCGGGGCCTGGCCCTGCTGGCAGCAGCTGCTGGCCCAGGAGCTGCCCCATCAGGCCCAGGGCCGCCGCTGGCTCTGGTTACACCATCCCCTGCAAGGCACCCTGGCCGAGCGTTACCTGGCGCATCTGGGCCGGATTCTTGGTCAGCCCGGCTGCCCGACCGATGCTGCCGAGGCGGCAATCAGCGCAGCGGCCGGCGACGCGCGCCCCCTGCTGCTGGCGCCGCTCAGCCTCGCCGCCAACCGGTTCACGGAATCCCTGAGGATGGAGCGATCAACACCGTCTGAAGCGGTGCTTCCCCCCCTGCTGGACCTGCCGGCTGTGCGTGAGTTTCTCCTGAGCCAGCTGGAGGCCCTGCCATGACCACCGCCAGCACCGGCACCGTCTTCCTGGTGGGTGCCGGACCCGGTGATCCGGATCTGCTCACCGTCAAAGCGCAGCGGCTGCTGCAGCAATGCGATGCCCTCGTCTACGACTCGCTGGTGCCCCGGGAGGTGCTCGCCCTGGTGCCGGAGAGCGCTGAACGGCACTTCGTGGGCAAACGGCGGGGCCACCATTCCGTGCCCCAGCCCTCCACCAATGCGGTGCTGGTGGAACTGGCGGGCCGGCACCGCTGTGTGGTGCGGCTGAAAGGGGGCGATCCCTTCCTCTTCGGGCGCGGTGGTGAAGAGGCCGCGCACCTGGCCCGCCATGGTGTCGCCGTGCAAGTGGTGCCCGGCGTCACCGCTGGCATCGCCGCACCGGCCTATCTGGGCATTCCGGTGACCCATCGCCGGGCCGGCAGTTCCGTCACCTTCGTCACCGGCCACGAAGAGATCGACAAGGTCCGCCCTGGCGTCAACTGGCGCGGCCTGGCCAGCAGCAGCGATGGCCTGGTGATCTACATGGGCCTGCACAACCTGGCCCACATCTGCGAGGAATTGATCGCCGGCGGCCTGGCCCCGAGCACGGCCGCCGCCGCCGTTCAGCAGGGCACGGTGCGCGGCCAGCGCTCGGTGATCAGCACCCTGGCGGCGCTCGATGCCGATGTGCGCGAAGCCGGGCTGAGCTCACCGACGATCATCGTCATCGGCGAGGTGGTCAATCAGCGGGTGATCGCCTGCGCTCCAGACCCGGCCGATGTGGAGATGCCGATTCCGATCAAGCTCGACTGAAGGCGCGCTGAGGCTGCCAGGGTCGGGCCAGGGGCAGGGTCTTCAGGCTCCAGCCGCGGCTGGGGGGCAAGGACTGAGCGGCAAGCCAGCGCTCATCCTCGCGCCGCAGGGCCTCGCGATCGTTGGCATCGAGGCCGCTGTAAAGCAGGGCGGTGATCCGTTCGGGGTCAATCTCGAGCGCCGCCACCTCCTGCCAGAGCCGCTCGCTGCCGGCTTGATCAGCCCGCCGGATCTGGGCATCGGCCAGCTGCTGGACGAGCAGCAGCACCAGGGCCTGCTGCTTCCGGGCGGTGAAGGGGTCGTGGCTGAAACCACCGCAGACCCTGATCGCTGCAGCCCTGCTGCCGGAGCCCGTGATGGCTGGCGCCGTGATGCCGGAGCCGGCGTCAGCGCTGAACGGCCGTTGGACGCACCGGTCTGGAGAGTCGGACATGGCCCTGGCCGATCAGATCGGCCTCGAAGGTGTACCCAACGCTACCGATCCATGAACCACTTCAATCACTGGTCTGTGGAAAGGTTGATGAGGTAGTGATACGAACGTTTTGCAGCGACGGGCTGCGGTTGATTAGCCCATCCAACGGCCGGCGACCCCGTCGCATCCCATGTCCGCGCTTCCGATCCAGCAGCACCAGCATCCCGATCACCCGACGTCCTCCCCCAGCGAGAGTCGGTCGCCGATGTTTGAGCTGATTCCCTACGAGAAGTTCCGCGACACCCCGGCGGTGCGTTTCTTCGACATCACCGTCGCCACATCCAATGCCCGCGATCTGGTGATCCATTCGGGCCCGGCGATCAGCCCGCCCGATGAGGAGAACACCGGAGCCTGGCAGTTCTACCTGCACCCCCATCAGGAAGACAACCTGCTGGCCCTGCATGGGGGTCGCACCTTCTACCTGGTGAACTTCGGCTGGAATTATCCGTATCACATCGTCCGTCTTGAAACAGGCGGCGACATCCTGCGGATTCCGCCGGGAACCTTTCACCGGTCCGTGTCCGATGCCGATGGCTCCGTGGTGCTCAACCAGGCTGTCCGGGACGACGGCGCCAGCGTGATGCGCGAATTCCGTGTCTACAACAGCCGCAAGATTCCGCGCTTGTTCGCCACCACCTTCCGCACGGCGCCGCTGCCGAAGCTGCATGGGGTGAGCTGGTGACTGAGGGGCGAGTGCGTCGAATCCTGGGGGTCAGGGCGAAGCGATTCCCTGACGCTGATTGAAGCGCTCGCAGACCGCATAAGCCGCCGCCAGATTCGCGACCCGCTGCCAGGCCTGACCGGCCTGGTGATGGTGGACCACATAACCGACGGCACCATCGCGGGCGATCCGACACCCATCCACGGTGCAACTCACCAGATGAAGAGGTTCGCCCATCGGTTCGCTCCGTCTTGATCCTTGTTCTACGCAGGCAATCAAGCCTTCGGCCTGTGTGCCTTTGCTCACGCAATCAATCTTGAGCCTGTTGAAGAAAAGCTGAACAGCTCGGGATGGCGATAGCCGCCACCGGCGCCATCAGAGGCGCAGATCCACCGTGACGTCATGCTCCCGGCCCCCACGCCAGGGCGTGGCAGACCCTGTCAGCTCAGGGTCCGGGCGGTCTGCCTCGGTGAGCAGTTCAAAACCTTCGGACTCAGCGCCCAGCCGCCAACGGGCGATCACGGATCCTGGCTCCTGCTCGCGCAAGGTCAGCAACAAAGGCGTCTGCACTGGCAGCAAGGGATGCAGGCAGGGGAACAGGGCCTCCTGGCGGAAACGCACCGCCACGGGTTGCTGCGGATCGGCCGGCCAACGCAGCGGACGTCCCTGCAGATGGAGGCTGTAACGGCTACGAAAGGCCTGATTGGCGATCAGCTCAAAACGCCGCAGGGAACTATCAACAAAGCGACTGGTGCTGCCCCCTTCCACGGGGGTATCGCAGAGCAGAGGCCAGGGTTCCAGCGCCTGACGGATGCTGAGCTCGGCATCGCCCTGAGACCAGTGCAACAGCTCCGGGCACCGCCAGTGCCAGATCGCCTGGAACGGTTCCGGATCCAGGGGCCATCCCGCCGCCTCCAGATCGGCCAGCACCTGCTCAAGGTCCCGCCAGAGCTCACTCGGCAGCAGGGCCTGATCATGCAGGCGCTCGCCCCAGACGCGCAGATCGACGGGCCGGAGCGCCGGATCAAGCAGCCGCACGATCAACGCCCGGAACAGCAGGGCCACCGCACTGATCCAGCGGTGATCCGGCAGAGATTCCAGGGCCCGGAACTCCAGCAGGCCCTGACAGCCGGCCGTCCAGGCAGGGTTCCAGAACTTGTCGAAGCTGATCTCACTGCGGTGGGTGTT
>JBEDHF010000152.1:0-4448 GCA_041174245.1 Cyanobacteriota bacterium | reverse complement strand
TGTTGAAGCAGAGGATCGGCACCTTGAAGGGCGCCAGGTGGCGGGCAGCACCAAGCACGGTGCCATCCCCCCCGAGCACGATCGCCAGGTCCGGAAGCTCGCTCTCGCAGGCGAGCAGGCCGGGGTAAGGATCAGCGCGGAGGCCACTGGTGGCCACGGTGACCGCCGCCCCCTCCGCCTGGAGCTCCTCGGCGCAGAGCTGGGCCGCATGCCGCGCCGCGGCGCTGTCGGCCCGCACAATCAGCCAGACACGATCGAGTTGCATCGGACCGTGACCTCGCAGGGGGGCGCTGGCGCTACCAGCGCAGCAGGTTGAAGCGCTCCATGTCCACCGTCTCGCGGTTGCGGTATAGGGAGAGCAGGATCGCCAGGCCAACGGCGGCCTCAGCCGCCGCCACGGTGATCACGAAGATCGTGAACACCTGGCCGCGGATCAGCTGGCCATCGAGGTAGTTGGAGAAGGCCATCAGGTTGATGTTGACGGCATTGAGCATCAGCTCGATGCTCATTAGCACCCGAACGGCGTTGCGGCTGTTGATCAGGCCCCAGACGCCGGCGCAGAACAGCACGGCGGCCAGCACCAGGTAGGCCTGCAGAGGAACGGACTCGGTCATCGGAGCGGTCATCGGGTCTTCTCGAGCAGCAGGGGGGTGCGAGCCTTCTCGATCAGGCCCTGATCAGCAGGTTCCCCTGTGATCACGTCACTGCTGAACACATCACGGCGGGCCAGCACGATCGCACCGATCATCGCCATCAGCAACAGCACCGAGGCCAGCTCGAAGGGCAGCAGGTAATCGCTGAACAGGTGTTCACCGATCCGGGCCGTGGCCTCTTCGCCCACCGGCAGCGGTCCCGGCAGGGCCCAGGGGGTGGTGATCGCCACCCGCAGCAACAGCAGGAACAGGCCGATGCAGACAGCACCGGAGAGCACACGCCGCAATGCCAGGCCAGGAATCTCGGCCAGGGTCTCCTTCTTGTTGACGAGCATGATCGCGAACAGGATCAGCACGTTCACAGCGCCGACGTAGATCAGCACCTGGGCCGCCGCCACGAAGCTGGCGTTGAGCAGCAGGTACAGCCCGGCCACCGACATGAACACGCCACCGAGCAGGAAGGCGGAATAGACGATGTTCGGCAGCAGCACCACACCGAGGGCGCCCAGCACCAGGGTGACCGAAAGAACGGCAAAACAGATCTGCTGGGTGGTGGAGGCGATCGTCATCACTGGGCGGCTCCTTGATCAGCAGCGGACTCTGACTCAGCATTCGCCTGCAGGCCGGCAAGCACCTGGTCGGGACGCTGGCCGGCCCGGGGGCGACGGGGATCGACCCCATGGGGGTCCATCTCACCCTTGGGAAGGTAGGCCAGCTCCCGCAGGGGCAGCACCGAAGGATCGGTGGTGACGCTGGTGGGCAGGCGGCCGAGGGCGACGTTGTCGTAGTTGAGGCTGTGGCGGTCGAAGGCAGCCAGCTCGTATTCCTCGGTCATCGACAGGCAGTTGGTGGGGCAGTACTCCACACAGTTGCCGCAGAAAATGCACACCCCGAAATCGATCGAGTAATTGCGCAGCTCCTTCTTCTTGGTGGCCTTGTTCATCACCCAATCCACCACCGGCAGATTGATCGGGCAGACCCGCACACACACCTCGCAGGCGATGCACTTGTCGAACTCGTAGTGGATCCGGCCGCGGTAGCGCTCCGAGGGGATCAGCTTCTCGTAGGGGTACTGGACCGTGATCGGCCGCCGCCGCAGGTGGTCGAAGGTGACACCCAGGCCCTGGGCCATGGACTGGGCCGCACCGACCGCATCCCTGGTGTATTCACCGACTTGTTTCAGGAACCCGAACATGGACCGGGGGAGAGGGGGGACAAGGGGAGGCCGGCGCCACCGCCCCCATGATGGGGGCTGGGGGCCGGTGCTGGGCCTCAGCCGCCGAAGGCGACCGGGAAAGCGAGCTTGAGGCCGGCGGTGACCAGCAGGTTGACCAGGGCGATCGGCAGCAGGAATTTCCAGCCCAGATCCAGCAACTGGTCGATGCGCACCCGGGGCACTGTCCAGCGCAGCAGGATCGCGAAGAACACCAGCAGATAGGCCTTGAGCACGGTCATGACGATGCCGACCGAGGCGGTGATCACCTGCACCAGCGGCGCATCGATCGACTGACCGAGAGCACCGGCCAGCCATTCCACCGGCACCGGGAAGCCCCAGCCGCCCAGGTACAGCACCGACACCAGCACCGCCGAGAGCACCAGATTGATGTAGCTGCCCAGGTAGAAGAGGGCGAACTTCATGCCGGCGTATTCGGTCTGGTAGCCGGCCACCAGCTCCTCTTCCGCCTCGGGAAGATCGAAGGGCAGGCGCTCGCATTCCGCCAGGGCACAGATCCAGAAGATCAGGAAGCCCACCGGCTGACGCCAGATGTTCCAGCTGAGGATGCCGGCCCCGTTCTGCTGGTCAACGATGTCGACCGTGCTCAGGGAGTTGCTCATCATCACCACCGCCAGCACCGCCAGGGCCAGGGGGATCTCGTAGCTGATCGACTGGGCAGCGGCGCGCAGGCCCCCCAGCAGCGAATATTTGTTGTTGCTGGCGTAGCCGCTCATCAGCAGGCCGATCGGCTGGATGCTGCTGATGGCGATCCAGAGGAAGATGCCGACGCCGACATTGCTGATCAGCAGGTGCTGGCCGAAGGGGATCACCAGCCAGCTGAGGATCACCGGCACCACCACCAGCACCGGCCCGAGGCTGAACAGCAGGCTGTCGGCCCGGGCGGGAATGATGTCTTCCTTGAACAGCAGCTTCAGGCCGTCAGCCAGGGGCTGCAGCACCCCCAGGGCACCGGCGTATTCAGGGCCGATCCGCTGCTGCACGGCGGCGGAGATCTTGCGCTCCAGCCACACCGTCACAAGCACGCCGACAACGGCGGCCACCAGCACCAGCAGCATCGGCAGCGGCAGCCAGACCAGATGGGCAGCGCCGGCGGAGAGGCCGAACGACTGCAGCACTTCCGTGAAACTGGCCTCCAGATCGAGGCCCGGACTGACGACGGCCGGAGTCACGGCCAGCAGGGAGGCGCGGACCGGATCCAGGATCGGGACGAGGGCGGTCACCATCGGGGTGGGGGCGATGGAGGCAACTTAGGCGGCCGTGGCGGCGGACGGGTGCAGCATCAGCGGGCTGTCACCGGCTCCCAGACCCGATCGCGCTGGCCTGTGTAGATCTGGGTGGGTCTGTAGATGCGGTTGGCGCCGAGCTGCTCCTTCCAATGGGCGAGCCAACCGGCCACCCGGGCGATCGCAAAGATCGGCGTGAACAGGTCCTCGGGGATGCCGAGCTTGCGATACACCAGCCCGGAATAGAAATCGACGTTGGGATAGATCCCCTTCGGCCCCAGCCGCTCCGCCGCCACCTGCTCCAGTCGCCTGGCGATGTCATAGGTCTCGTCGTGACCGAAGCGATCGAACAGCGTTTCCGCCAGCTTCTGGAGGATCACGGCCCGCGGGTCCTTGACCCGATACTCGCGATGGCCGAAGCCCATGATCTTGCGTTTCTCGGCCATGGCCTGCTCCAGCCAGGCCTCGACCCGATCCTCGCTGCCGATCTCGGCCAGCATCTCCAGCACGTCCTCGTTGGCGCCGCCATGCAGGGGTCCCGCCAGGGTGCCGACCGCCGAGGCCACCACTGCATAGGGGTCGGTGAGGGTGCTGGCGGTGACGCGGGCGCTGAAGGTGCTGGCGTTGAGGCTGTGCTCAGCGTGCAGGATCAGGCAGGCATCAAAAATGCTGGCGGCGAGGGGATCGGGCTCCCGCTCGGTGAGCATGTAGAGGAAGTTGGCCGCGTAGGAGAGATCGTCGCGGGGCTGAATCGGATCCTGGCCTTTGCGGATCAGCTGGAAGGCCGCCACCATCGTCGGGATCTTGGCGATCAGCCGCACCACCGCTGAATAGATGTATTCGGGGTTGTCGAGGGCGCGGCGTGAATAGAACAAACCGAGCGAGGCGGCACTCGACTGCAGCGCATCCATCGGATGGCCGCCGGAGGGGAAGGACTTCATCATGTCCCGGATCCGGAAGCTGACCCGGCGGTGCATCTGCACCTCGTGCTGGAAGTCGGCGAGGGTGTCGGCGTCGGGAAGATCGCCCCAGATCAGCAGATAGGCCGCTTCCAGGAAGGTGCTGCGGGTCGCCAGATCCTCAACGTCGTAGCCGCGGTAGCTGAGGCGACCCTGCTGACCATCGATGTGGCAGATGGCCGACTGCGCGGCCACCACCCCTTCCAGGCCGGGGCGGAAATCGGCAGCAGCCGTCGCCGGCCGGATCGTTTCAGCTGTCATCGGACCCCTCAAGCCACGCCGTTGCACCGAACCTACGGCCCCCGGGAGGTGCGCTGACGTAGCCCACGCTGCCGAGCCGGCGATGCCGGCGCATCCCCCCGGCCCCTGAGCCTGC
>JBEDHF010000151.1:0-11758 GCA_041174245.1 Cyanobacteriota bacterium | reverse complement strand
GGTTTAAAGAGATGACCTGCTCGTGGCTGGGTGGCGTCAACCCCTAGCGTCAGGGTTCTGGCCGCTCCTGCCGCGATGGCCCGCCTGCGCCGGCTTGCCTTTCTGCTCCTGGCCGTCGGATCCGCCTCCCTGACCCTGCTGGCCTCCAGCCGTCTCTGGGTGGAATGGCAGTGGTTTCACCACCTCGGATTCGCCGATGTGGTGACACGCCGTTGGCTGATCCAGATCGTCACCTTTGTGCTGGTGATGGGCCTGGGCGTGCCCCTGCAGCTCCAACAGATGGGACGCTGCTGGAACCTGCGGCTGCAGGCCGCCCGCAAGACGCTGCGGCCGCTGGTGCTGCTGCAGATGCGGGGTCGGCCGTACCTGCTGGTGATGGGGCTGGTGCTGCTGTTGCTGGCAGGCGGGCTCACCTATCTGATCGTGCAGGCCAACGATCTGATCAGCGATCCCTTCAGCGGCGATGTGATCAGCGGTTTGCCCGTGCTCGGCGATCTGCCGCTGGCCCTTTGGCTCGGCCTGGCGGCGACCCTGCTGGTGCCGATGCTGCTCTGGCCCCACAACAGCCTGCGGGTGGCCCTCACCGCCGCCCTGGCCGGTTCTGCCACAGCCCTGGCGCGGGGCTGGAGCCTCTGGCTGCCGGCGCTGCTGGCGCAGCCGTTCGGAGAGGTGGATCCCGTCACCGGCCTCGATCTCTCGTTCACGGTGCTGCAGCTGCCGGCCCTGCGCCTGCTGCTCAGCGTGCTGATCGCCCAGGTGATCGTCGGCCTGGCCGCCTGCCTCTGGCTCACCCTCACGGAAGCCGACAGCCTCTCGGAGCTGGCGTTTCCAGGACTGAGCCGCGAACAGCAGCAGGTGCTGCAACCGCAGTTGGCGGTGCTGGCCCTGCTCGGGGCCCTCGGGACGGCGCTGGCGCCCTTCAACCTGATGGTGATCGGCAGCGGCGTCGCCTCAGGCGCTGGCTTCGTTGATCTGCACGTGCGCCTGCCGCTGCGCTTGCTGCTCAGCCTGCTGCTGCTGCTCACGGCCTTCGGCCTGCTGGTGCCCCTGCCGCGTCACTGGCTCCGACGCGGCCTGCTGCTGCCGCTGCTGGGCACGATCGGCCTGGTGCCGGTGAGCGAATGGCTGGTGGCGCCCCTGGTGCAACGGCTCTGGGTGCAACCCAGGGAACTGGCGGTGGAACGTCCCTATCTTGGCCGCACCATCCGTGGCACCCGCCGGGCCTTTGGTCTGGAGCGCGTGCGCGAGATCATCCTCGAACCCCGCCAGAAGCTGACCGGCGCCGATCTGGCCAGTGCGCCAGGCACGCTCGCCAATGTGCGGCTCTGGGACAGCACGCCGCTACTGGCCACGAATCGCCAGCTGCAGCAACTGCGCCTTTACTACTCCTTCCCGTCCGCCGCCGTTGACCGCTATCCCCTGAGCAGCGATCCGAAACGGGGCTCCCAGCAGGTGCTGATCTCAGCCCGGGAGCTCGATTCGTCGGCCCTGGCCGCCGGCTCGCGCACCTGGCTCAACCGACATCTGATCTTCACCCACGGCTACGGCTTCACGATCTCGGCCGTCAATGCCGCCGGCCCGGATGGGCTGCCGCTCTATCTGGTCAAAGACCTCGGCCGCAGCGGCCAGGTGCAGGGCCTGCCCAAGCTCGGGCTCTCGACCGAACAGGTGCGACGAGCCCTGCCGGTGGGACGGCCACGGCTCTATTTCGGCTCCGCCAAAGCGCCCTATGCGATCGCACCGACCCTGGTGCAGGAATTCGACTATCCCGATGGCGAGCTGAACGTCTACACCCACTACCAGGGCAGCGGTGGCGTTCCCGTCGGTCAGCCGCTGCAACGGCTGATGGCGGCCCTGTATCTCGGAGAGGCCAGGCTGCTGTTCACCGGCGCCCTGACGCCCGAATCCCGCCTGCTGGTGCGTCGGCAGGTGAACCAACGCCTGACGGCACTGGCCCCGTTCCTGCGCTTTGAGAGCCAGCCCTATCTGGTCACCGCCAGGATCGAGCGCACACCCGGTTACGACAGCAAGCAACACCAGTACTGGCTGCTCGATGGCTTCACCACCAGCCGCAGCTACCCCTACAGCGATCCCAACCCCAGCGGCATCCGCTACTTCCGCAACCCGGTCAAGGCGGTGGTCGATGCCCACAACGGCAGCATCCGTCTGTATGTGAGTGATTCGAGCGATCCGATTCTGCGCACCTGGCAGCGGGCCTTCCCAGAACTGTTCAAACCCCTGAGCGCGATGCCCGCGGCGCTGATGCGCCACATTCAGGTGCCCCAGAGCCAGTTTCAGGTGCAGGCCGAGCGCCTGCTGCGCTTCCACGTCACCAACGTGCGCACCTTCTACAACGGCGATGACGTCTGGTCGGTTCCCACCGAGATCTACGGCTCCAAGACGATCGCCGTCCGGCCGTACCAGGCCGAACTGCAGCTGCCGGGTCAGAACCGCCCGGAATTCGTGCTGCTGGTGCCCTTCTCGCCGCTGGGTCGCGCCAACCTCGTGGGCTGGCTCGCCGCTCGCAATGATGCCCCCAACTACGGATCGCAGTTGCTGGTCCGCTTCCCCCTGCAACGGCTCCTGCTGGGACCGCAGCAGATTTCGGCACTGATTGAACAGGATCCGGCGATCAGCTATCAGTTCGGGCTCTGGAACCGGGCGGGTTCGGAGGTGATTCACGGCAATCTGCTGGTGCTGCCGGTCGGACGCGGCCTGCTCTATGTCGAACCGATCTATCTGCAGAGCCGCAACAGCAATCTGCCGTCGTTGGTGCGGGTGGTGGTCACCGATGGCGTCACCTTCGTGATGGAACGCAATCTGGAAACCGCCCTGAACAGACTGGCGGCAGCCACCCCGACGATCGCCGCCAACGACGCTCTGCCGAAGATCCCGGATTGAGCAGGCGGCGCTGAAGACAGCCAGGGCGGAAACGCTCTTCCATCTGCAACCGAAAAAGCGGGCGCGGCAACCGTCTGCGGCTGCAGAGGTTCCCGGCCTGGGTGTGCGCCGCGAGGCAGCGAGCAACAGAGCAAAAAAAAGGGGCCCCTGAGGGGCCCCTGATCATCCAACTGACAACCGTCAGGCGGCGACAGCAGCCTTGGGATCGAGGGAGCCCTTGGCGTAGAGACCGGCGTAGAAGTTGATGTCGCGCTGCTTGATCTTGCTGGCGTTACCGGCACACCAGAACTGCTGGTAACGATCAAGGCAGACCTGTTTCATGTAAGCCCGGGCAGGCTTGTTGAAGTGGCGGGGATCGAAGTTGGCGGGATCCTTGGCGGCAGCCTCACGGATGGCCGCGGTGAAGGCCAGGCGGTTGTCGGTGTCGATGTTGACCTTGCGAACGCCGTTGCGGATGCCTTCCTGGATCTCTTCCACGGGCACGCCGTAGGTCTCAGGGATGGCACCACCGAACTTGTTGATCATGTCCAGCCATTCCTGGGGAACGGAGCTGGAGCCGTGCATCACCAGGTGGGTGTTGGGGATGGCCTTGTGGATCTCAGCGATGCGGCTGATAGCCAGCACTTCCCCGGTGGGCTTGCGGGTGAACTTGTAAGCGCCGTGGCTGGTGCCGATGGCGATCGCCAGGGCATCGACCTTGGTCTTGGCGACGAAGTCGGCAGCCTCAGCAGGATCGGTGAGCAGCTGGCTGTGGTCGAGCTTGCCCTCGAAACCGTGGCCGTCCTCGGCCTCACCCATGCCGGTCTCCAGGGAGCCCAGGCAGCCGAGCTCGCCTTCAACGCTGACGCCGATGGCGTGGGCCACATCGACGACTTCCTTGGTCACAGCCACGTTGTACTCGTAGCTGGCGGGGGTCTTGGCGTCGGCCATCAGGGAGCCGTCCATCATCACGGAGGTGAATCCGTTGGCGGCAGCACCGAAGCAGGTGGCAGGGCTGTTGCCGTGGTCCTGGTGCATCACCACCGGGATGTCCGGATAGGTCTCCACAGCGGCCAGGATCAGGTGGCGCAGGAAGTTCTCACCGGCGTACTGGCGGGCACCGCGGGAGGCCTGCAGGATGACGGGGCTGTCGGTTTCATGGGCAGCCTCCATGATCGACTGCACCTGCTCCAGGTTGTTCACGTTGAAAGCAGGGATGCCATAGCCGTTCTCAGCGGCATGGTCCAGGAGCAGTCGAAGGGGGACGAGCGCCATGGGAAACCTCAGGTCAGGGGCGGTAAAGGGACTCAGGGCATCAAGGCGGCGCCATGATGACTGAGCAAAGCCGTCGGCACTTTAAGGGATGCTGAGGTTCCCCCTGGCCTGGGCGCAGCAACGCTCGCTGGCCAGGGCCTCCGCCAGCCCCGGCACCATCGGCCGTCCGCTGCGGATCGCTTCCGCCCACCAGCCGTGCAGCCGCTCCACCGGGGCGATCCGCCCGTCCTGCCAGGTGCGGCCGAAGGCAAGATCCGGATCGGCTGGCACCGACCGCAACGGCTCGCCCCCCTGGGACAGCCAGAGCTGAAAGCCGTGCACGTAATCGGCCTGGTTGGAGGAGCCAAGCACCAGGGTGGCGTCACGGCCGTAGAGCTCAATCCAATAGCCGCGCCCGCGACTCGCCACCGACGACAGCGTCATCTGGGTCGGGACCCGTTCCCCAAAACGACCCTCAAGCTCCAGCTGCAGCAGCGCCACATCGTCGGCATCCACGGCCCGTCTGCCGCTGCCATCAGCCAGCGGTCGCTCGGTGATCACGGTGTTCAGCTGCGCCTGCAGCTGCCGGGTCGGCCCGACGAGCCAGTGCAGGGTGTCGAAGGCGTGGGTCCCGAGCGAACCGAGCACACCACCCCCTTGCGAGCGCTGGGCGTACCAGTTCCAGGGACGTTCAGGGTTGGCACGGCTGCCCATCAGCCAGCTGAGGCTGACCAGGTGCAAAGGACCGAGCGCCCCCTGGGCGATCCAGGCAGCCGCCTGCTGAAACAGGGGCACGGCCCGGTATTCAAAATCCACCGCCACCGTCAGCCCCTGGTGCAGGGCCAGCCGCTGCAGCTCCTCCACCTGGGAAGGCTCCAGAGCCACAGGCTTTTCAAGCATCAGATGCTTGCCGGCTTCGAGGGCCGCCATGGCCAGGGCAAAGCGCGGCCCAGGAGGGGTGGCGATCACGATCGCCTCGATCGACGGATCAGCCAGCAAACGCTCAAACTCGGTGCTGCCTGACAGCCCACTGGCCTGGCAGGCCTGATCGAGGCGCTCCTGACGCGGATGCCAGAGGGCAACGGGCTCGGTGGCCTCCTGACTGCGGAGAGCCTGCAGATGCACGGCTTCGCCGAAACCAAGACCGGCGATCGCCACCCGCAGGGGCGGATGCGAACGGAACGGGGGCTGCCCCACAAGCTGTTCAGGCCATTGAGGCGAGCAGGCTAGGCCGAAGCTCGGCCGGCTCAGGCCAGCGGGGCAGCCGCACAGGCCTGGGTAATCACCTCGCCGATCAGGTCATCGGCCATCACCGGCTGCCACTCAGGGGAGAACTGGTGAAAGCCATTGATCGAGCGATCACGGTAAAGCGCCTGATCACAGTCGATCTCCATCACGTAGAGCGTGCTCGGCGGCTGGCGGACCCTGCCCTGCTCGGCCGGCGCGCCTGCAGAGGGAACAGCGCTGCCGGCCTCCGGGGCAGGGTCGGGCGATGGAGCCGCGGGCTGGAAGCGGCTGAGCACCGTCAGATAGCCCTCGCGGTTGATGCGCAGGCTGCCCTCATCCCACCACTGACGACCATCCTCCGTGGCTGTGACTTCCTTCCACTGCACCGGAGCGGCGGCGAGCGGTTGGCTGAGGCCGAGCAACGGGATCATCAGGGCGCTCAGCAACGCCAGAAGCTGAAGGATGACCCTGCGGGGCCGGCGTTGATCAGGCCGATGGGCGACGGCACCAGCGCAGCGGCCAGGCCCGGGGCTGGAGGCCACGTCTGGTGGAGCGATCGCTTCTGGGCGGGCAGCCGGGCAGGGGACAACCATCGGTCAAGCGGGCTGGGCTTCAGCCACACCATGGAGCCGCAGCAGGCCCGAGAGGGTGGAGCGCATCCGCGTCCGCGGCACGATCAAATCAACAAAACCGTGATCCTGCAGGTATTCGGCCGTCTGGAAATCATCCGGCAACTTCTCGCGCAGGGTCTGCTCGATCACCCGGCGGCCGGCGAAACCGATCAGGGCCCGGGGTTCGGCCAGGATCAGGTCGCCGAGCATCGCAAAGCTGGCGGTCACGCCGCCGGTGGTCGGATGGGTGAGCAGCGGCAGGTAAAGCAGACCGGCCTGGCGGTGGAGCTCAAGAGCCCCGGAAATCTTGGCCATCTGCATCAGGCTGAGCATGCCCTCCTGCATCCGCGCCCCGCCGGAGGAGCAGACCACAAGCACCGGCAGCCCCCGCTCCGTGGCGCACTCGATCAACCGGGTCAGCTTCTCGCCGACGACCGAGCCCATCGAACCGCCCATGAAACGGAAATCCATCACCCCAAGGGCCAGAGGGAGACCTTCCAGTCGGCACAGACCGGTGATCACGGCATCGCGCAGACCGGTGCTGCCCTGACTGTCACGGATCCGATCGGCATAACTGCGCCGATCCTTGAAGGCCAGGGCATCGACCGGTGCAAGCTCCGCATCGAGCGGCTCAAAGCTGCCGGGGTCAACGAGCAGACGGATGCGCTCGTCACTGAAGATGCGGTGGTGATAGCCGCAGCCCGAGCAGACGCTCGCATTGGCAATCAGATCCTTGCGGTAGGAGACCAGCCCGCATTCGGGGCATTTGCTCCACAGACCATCATCCTCATTCACCTCCTGGGCGTTGCGCACCGTGGGGGCGACCTTGCGGCGATCGGCAAACCAGTCGAAGAGCGACACGGGAGAGGATCAGATCCCTGCCATTAAAGATCGGAACGGTCTGCCTGGTCACCCGGCCACGGGCAAGGATCCCGGCAGGGGGTGAGCAATGGGCAGGGCAGGGGGCGCTCGGTGCTGGTGCCGCGGCGTTCAGATGCCACCACCAAGCCCGAGCCAGGGGCTGAAATGGGCGATCCAGGGATCGATGCCACCCAACCAGACCACCACCGCCGCCGCCGCCAGGAAGGGGCCGAAGGGGAAGGGTTGGAGCGGTTGCAGCCGACCGGTCAGGCGGGCCAGGCTGCCAACCAGGGCACCGAGCAGAATCGCCAGGGCCAGCGTCAGGGCCAGAGCGGGAAGCCCGAGCCAGGCGCCGAGGAGGGCAGCGAGCTTGGCATCCCCGAGCCCGAGGGCCGGCCGACCCAGCCAGAGCCTCCCGAGACCACTGAGGGCCTCCATCGACACCAGCCCGGCCGCCGCCGCCAGCAGATGGTCCAGCACCAGGGGGCCGGCGGCGGCATGGCCATGGACAGCCGCGATCAAGGCGGTGATCGCGATCCCGAGCACCAGGCCCCAACGACAGAGCGGTTCCGGCAGCCAGAGCCGATCGAGGTCGATCAGCACCAGGGGCAGCAGCCAGCTGGCCAGCAGCCAACCCGCCACCACCGTGAGCAGGCTGGGGCCGCCAGGCAGGGGCGGATGGGCAATCACCATCGCCATCCACAGGAAGGCGCTCAGCAGCTCCACCAGCGGATAGCGCCAGGGAATCGGCTGGTCGCAATGACCGCAACGGCGGCCCAGCAACAGAAACGAGAGCACCGGCACCAGCTCCAGGCCCGTGAGGGTGCTGCCGCAACGGGGACAGTGGCTGCGGGGCGTGACCACGGACTCGCCCCGGGGCAGGCGCCAGGCCACCAGATTGAGAAAACTGCCGACGCAGGCCCCGATCAGGGCCGCCAGGCCAAGCAGCACGGGCAGATCGGGAACCATCTCAGGATCGCAACGGGGAACGGGAGCCACGGCTGCGGGTGGCACGGCCCTTCAGCCATTCGAGGGGCACATAGATCTCGCTGGGAAGAAGCACGGGGCACTCGAACACAACCCGCCCCTGAACTGGCACCGTCCCCGGATCGGCTTGGCGACGGCTGGGTCCACCAGCGATCACCTCGGCCAAGACCACGCCAAGGGGCTCGGGCGCCGCTGGTGAGCGGGTCATGTGCTGGAGATAAACAACCCGGGCCCGACCGATGACGCTGCGGCTGTCGATCTGATCGAGCCGGACACTGGGGTCGGAGCGGTTGGCTCCCACCCCGGCGCCGGCAATCACAAACGAAACGGGCTCCCCCCGGACACGTCGGTCTGAGGTGGAGCCCGTCCTGGGTGTGGTGGTGAAGGAGATCGACCTCACCGGATCCTTTCGGTGCGCCCAGCCTAAGGGGCGCACCGGCGAAACCTGTGATCAGCCGAGCTTTTTCTTCTCCTCGATCAGACGGTGGATGATCGGGGTCAGGATCAGTTCCATGGCGAAACCCATCTTGCCGCCGTTGACGACGATCGAGGTGGGGCTGGACATGAAGGAGTCGTGGATCATGTCGAGCAGATAGGTGAAATCGATGCCCCACTTCTCCCGGGCTCCCTTGCGGAAGTGGATGATCACGAACGACTCATCCGGGGTGGGGATGTTCCGGATCATGAACGGGTTGGAGGTGTCCACCGTGGGCACCCGCTGGAAGTTGATGTCCGTCCGGCTGAACTGCGGGCAGATGTGGTTGATGTAATCCGGCATCCGGCGCAGGATCGTGTCCACGGTCGCCTCAGCGGAATAGCCGCGCTCGGCGTTGTCGCGGGCGATCTTCTGGATCCATTCGAGGTTCACGATCGGCACAACGCCCACCAGCAGGTCAGCAAGACCGGCCACGTCGTAGCCATCGCCGACGACACCACCGTGCAGACCTTCGTAGAAGAGCAGGTCGGTGCCGGAAGGGATCGTTTCCCAGGGGGTGAACTGACCGGGCTCGAGGCTGGTACCCAGACGGGCGTTGTGCTCTGCGGCTTCCTCCACGGAGTGGAGGTAGTAACGCTTCTGACCGCTGCCGGTCTCGCCGTAGGTCTGGAAGAGCTCGCCGAGCTTGTCGAACAGGTTGGCTTCGGGACCGAAGTGGGAGAAGTTCTGACCGCTGGCCAGGGCCTGGGCCATCGCCTCCTTCATCGCCCCGCGCTCGTAGCGGTGGTAGCTGTCGCCCTCGACGACCGCCGGGGTGATGCCTTCGCGCTTGAAGATGTGCTCGAAGGCCCGTTTGACCGTGCTGGTTCCTGCGCCGGAGGACCCGGTGACAGCCACAACGGGATGACGCTTGGACATCTGGCGCAGGAAGAAAAAACCGCTGGGATTCTCGCAGGTCGCAGGACCGCCCCCAACGGGGAGCGTTCAGCTCTCCAGCTGGCGCAGCAGCTGGTCGCCCATGGCGCGGCAGCCCAGCAGGGTGCAGCCCTCCGCCATCAGGTCACCGGTGCGGTAGCCAGCGGCCAGCACGGCATCCACCGCCTGCTCCAGGGCAGCAGCGGCGGCCTCCTGGCGCAGAGCGATGCGCAGCATCATCGCCGCCGAGAGCACCATCGCCATCGGATTGGCCTTGTCCTGGCCGGCGATGTCGGGGGCCGAGCCATGCACAGGCTCGAACAGCCCCGGACCGCTGGCGCCCAAAGAGGCCGAGGGCAACATGCCGATCGAGCCGGTGAGCATCGCCGCCTCATCGCTGAGGATGTCGCCGAAGAGGTTGCCGGTGAGCAGCACATCGAACTGGCGCGGCGCCCGCACCAGCTGCATGGCCGCATTGTCGACATAGAGGTGGCTGACCGTGACACCGGCAAAGTCCGGCGCCATGCGGTCGACCCGCTCACGCCAGAGCTGGCTGACATCGAGCACGTTGGCCTTGTCGACCGAGCAGAGCTCGCCGCGGCGCTGCTGGGCAAGCTCAAACGCCACCTTGGCGATCCGATCCACCTCCTCGGTGGCGTACACCATCGTGTTGAAGGCCCGCTCACCGGTCTCGGTGGCGATCCGGCCCTTGGGGGTGCCGAAATAAATGCCGCCGGTCAGTTCGCGCACCACCAGCAGATCGACGCCGCTGATCACCTCGGGTCGCAGGGTGCTGGCATCGATCAGGGCCGGGATCGTTTTCACGGGCCTGAGGTTGGCGAACAGGCCCAGACCTGACCTCAGGGCCAGCAGACCGGTTTCCGGCCGTTGGTCCCTGGGCAGGCTGTCGTACTGGGGACTGCCGATGGCCGCCAGCAACACCGCATCGGCCTGACGGCAGGCGCTGAGGGTGCTCTCCGGCAAGGGTGAACCGGTGGCATCAATGGCCGCCCCACCCACCGGCTGTTCGTCGTAGCTGAGGCTGAAGCCATGGCGGACCGCCACCGCATCCAGCAGTTGCCGGGTCACGGCTGTGATCTCGGGGCCGATGCCATCCCCGGGCAGCAGAGTGATCCGATAGCTGGTCATGCAGGCCGAAAAGCGCTGCAGGGAGGCTACGTCTCCGACTTCAGCTGGCGGACGGTGCGCGCCATCTCCGGCAATTTCGAGAACACCGCGGAACAACGCAGCCAGAGGCGGTTGGGGATCGCCGGGTAGCCGCTGACCACCTCTCCGGCGGCGACATCGCCGTGGATGCCTGATTTCGAGGAAGCGATCGCCCGATCGCCGATCGTGGCGCGGTTGGCCACACCGACCTGGCCGGCGAGGATCACGCCATCGCCGAGGCGGGCACCGCCGGCAATGCCGACCTGAGCCGCCAGGGCGCAACCACGGCCGGTGCTCACCCCATGGCCGATCTGGACCAGGTTGTCGATCTTGGTGCCAGCCCCGATCCGGGTCTCACCCACCGAGGGCCGATCGATGGTGCTGCCGCAACCGACCTCCACGCCCTCCTCCAGCACCACCAGACCGGTCTGGGGCATCTTGCGCCAGCCCTGGGCGGTGGGCACGAAGCCGAAGCCCTCCGAACCGATCACCGCATTGGAGTGCACCACGCAGCCCCGGGCCAGGCGGCTGCCGGGATGAAGCACGGCACCGGCATGGATTTCGCAGCCTTCGGCCAGTTGCACATCGTCGTAGAGCACCACGCCGGCATGAAGGATGCAGCCATCGCCAACGACACTGCCCTCTCCAACGACGACATGGGGCGCGATGTGAACCGCCTGGCCAAGCCGGGCCGCAGGGTCGATCACGGCACTGGGGTGGATGCCGGCGGCACGGGGCCGGCGCGGATGCAACGCATCCAGGGCTTCAGCAAAACCGAGGCGGGGGTCCTTCAGGGCCACCCAGGCCACGCCCTGGGCTGTGGCCTGGGCCTGGAGCTCTGGATCGAGGGGAAGCAGCAGGGCGGAGGCACCGGTGCCCGCCAGGGCAGCAGCCAGGGCATTCCCTTTCTCAAGGAAGCTGAGTTGACCCGCCACCGCCTGATCCAGGGCAGCGGCGCCGGTAAGAAGCGGATCGGCGCCCAGATCGCGAGGGGTGGTCTCCTCCAGGGCGCTGAGGTGGCCGAGCAGGCTGCTGAAACGCATTCCCGAAGGTGGCGGTATGGGCGGGATCGTAGGGGGCGCCGCGATGGGCCGCTCAGGCCGGAGAGGAAGCCAGCACCGTCAGCACCAGATGGTCACGATGAACGACCGCTTCATCGACCGGCCCGAGGGTCTGTTTGACCGCCTCGCTGCTCAGGCCGATCACCTGCTCGAGCTCCGCGCTGCTCAGGGCCGTCAGTCCGCGGCCGAGCTCACGGCCATCAGCACTGAGGAGACGCACCGCATCGCGGCGTTCGAACCGGCCCTCCACCGCCCGGATGCCTACTGCCAGCAGCGAGGCGCCCTGCTCGAACAGCGCCTTTTCGGCTCCGGCATCGATGGTGAGGCTGCCCTTGGGCAGCAGCGCGGAGGCCAACCAG
>JBEDHF010000150.1:0-2695 GCA_041174245.1 Cyanobacteriota bacterium | reverse complement strand
ACCGAACACGTCGACGTGATCGTGGTCGGTGGCGGCCATGCCGGCTGTGAGGCGGCGATCACCGCCGCACGCCTGGGCCTGCGCACGGCCCTGTTCAGCCTCAACCTCGATCGCATCGCCTGGCAGCCCTGCAATCCAGCGGTGGGCGGACCGGCCAAAAGCCAGCTGGTGCACGAGGTGGATGCCCTCGGGGGCGTGATCGGTCGCCTCGCCGATGCCACCGCCCTCCAGAAGCGGATCCTCAATGCCAGCCGCGGCCCGGCGGTGTGGGCCCTGCGCGCCCAGACCGACAAGCGCCAGTACGCCCGCCAGATGCTGCAGCTGCTGCAGCACACCCCCAACCTGGCCCTGCGCGAGGCGATGGTCACCGGCCTGGAGGTGGCCTTCGAACCCGGTGTGCATCGGGAGACGATCGCCCCGGCCGCGGCCGCCGAGGCGCTGCCGCCGGATCACAGCCAGAGCAGCGGCCCGATCGGCCGGATCACGGGCGTACGCACCTACTTCGGCAGCCTCTACAGGGCCGAGGCGGTGATCCTCACCACCGGCACCTTCCTCGGGGGCCAGATCTGGGTGGGCAACACCTCAATGGCGGCTGGCCGCGCCGGCGAACAGGCCGCCGAGGGCCTCACCGAAGCCCTGCGGGCGCTCGGCTTCGAGCTGGGCCGGCTCAAGACCGGCACCCCGGCCCGCGTGGACCGGCGCAGCATCGCCCTCGATCGGCTTGAGGAGCAGCCCAGCGACGCCCACGACCGCTTCTTCTCCTTCGATCCCGCCGCCTGGGTGAGCGGCGAACCGATGAGCTGCCACATCACCCGCACCACGGCAGCCACCCACCAGCTGATCCGCGACAACCTCCATCTGACACCGATCTACGGCGGCTTCATCGACAGCAAAGGGCCCCGGTACTGCCCCTCGATCGAAGACAAGATCGTGCGCTTCGCCGACAAGGACTCGCACCAGATCTTCCTGGAGCCCGAAGGGCGCGACACGCCGGAGATCTACGTCCAGGGCTTCTCCACCGGCCTGCCGGAGCGGCTGCAACTGGAGCTGCTGCGCACCCTTCCCGGCCTGGAGCAGTGCGTGATGCTGCGGCCCGCCTACGCCGTCGACTACGACTACCTGCCCGCCACCCAGCTGAAGCCCTGCCTGGAAACCAGGCGCGTGCGCGGCCTGTTCTCGGCCGGCCAGCTCAATGGCACCACCGGCTATGAGGAGGCGGCCGCCCAGGGGCTGGTGGCCGGCCTGAACGCCGCCCGGCTGATCCGCGGTCAGAGCCCGGTGCACTTCCCACGGGAAGGCAGCTACATCGGCACGATGATCGATGACCTGATCAGCCGCGATCTGCGCGAGCCCTACCGGGTGCTCACCAGCCGCAGCGAATACCGGCTGGTGCTGCGGGGCGACAACGCCGACCGCCGCCTGACGCCCCTGGGCCGTGAGCTGGGGCTGATCGACGACCGACGCTGGCAGCTGCACCTGCGCAAGCAGGAGGCGATCGCCGCCGAAAGCCAACGGCTGGAGAGCGTTCGTCTCAAGGGCAGCGATCCGGCCGCCGCCGGCATTGAAGCCCAGACCGGCGCCCCGATCAAAGGCTCGATCACCCTGGCGGACCTGTTGCGCCGGCCCGGCTTCCACAGCACCGACCTGGTGCGCCACGGCCTCGCCGACGCGACCCTGGCGCGGGAGGTGCGCGACGGCGCCGAGATCGACATCAAGTACAGCGGCTACCTGGCCCGCCAGCAGCAGCAGATCGAGCAGGTGAAGAAGCAGGAGCACCGGCCGATCCCGGAGGGGATCGATTACGGCAGCATCGGCACCCTCTCGCGGGAGGCGCGCGAGAAACTGAGCGCCAGGCAACCGCTGAACCTTGGCCAGGCCTCCAGGATCCCCGGGGTGAGCGCCGCCGACATCACCGCCTTGATGCTCTGGCTCGAGCTGCAGAAGCAGCGGCGGCAGACCAATCCGAGCCCGGCTGGGTAGCGTTGCCGTCATTCCACCCTTCTCCAGGCACCGTGTCGCGTCAGCGTCCAGCCACCGCACGGATCACCCAGACCACGGGCTTCTGGGAGCTGCGTGCCGAGCAGGTGATGGACCGCATCTTCGGCGGCAACCCAGGCCGGAGCGCGACCAGCCAGACGGTGATCACCGTTGGCGACAGCCAGGACCAGGCGCCGGAGGCAGCGCCGGCGATCGATGTGGTGGTTCAGCCGCCCTGGGCTGACAACGGCGAGGCGGCGACCGCCCCAGGCCTCTTCAACGCCCCCCTTCCGGTCCCAGCCGTTGCCGAGGCCGCCAGAGCCGGCGCCCAGGCCCCGGCTCAGGCCCAGGCCGTGGCGCCGACGCCCGTTCAGCCGGCCGCCACAGACCAGAGCCAGGCCGTCCCTGGCCCGGCCAACCCCGGAGCCAGCGCCCCCGCCAGCACAGGCGCCCCCACCAACACCCAGCTGCTGCTCTGGGGCTCCCTGTTCTCGCTGCCGCTGCTGGTGCTGGTGGGGGTGCTGCTGCGCAACCTCAACCACAGCGAAACCGCCCTCAACCAGGAGCGGAACCTGTTGCTGCTCGAGCGCCTGCGGGCGCTCAGCGCTCCGGCAGCGACCGCCGAGACCAGCGCTGGTGGTGATGCCCGTGGCAGGAACCGTGGCGGTGGCGGCGCTGCCGATGGCCTGCCACCGCCTCCGCCGAACGACGACTGGAT
>JBEDHF010000149.1:0-6725 GCA_041174245.1 Cyanobacteriota bacterium | reverse complement strand
GGAGCAGGGTGCCGGAGGTGCCCGCCAGGGCCACGGCGCCGATCGCGGCCCGTCGTTCAGGCGCCAGTTGCTGCAGCAGCTCCAGCAGGGCCAGGCGCCAGCCTTGCGGTTGCTCAAAGGGCCTTGGGTAGGCCGCCTTGAGGCTCTGCAGCAGCTCGCCCTGCGCAGAGATCAGCGACAGCCTAAGGCCGCTGGTACCGAGATCGACACCAAGCGCCAGGTCTGCGCCCGGCCGTTCTCGACCCAGAGCGCCGTTCACGCTGCCCTCCGGCAGAGGCAGGACCCTGGCGCTGGGATCAAGTGGCCGAGCCGGCCACCAGGTTGGCGGTGGCGTCGCGCAGCACCTGCGCCTGGGCCGCCACGTTTTCCCAGGGGAGGTTGAGATCGCTGCGACCGAAGTGGCCATAGGCCGCAACGTCCTGATAGAAGCGACCACCGCGCTGGCCAGGCAACTGACGCAGGCCGAAGGCCTCGATGATGGCGCCGGGTCGCAGGTCAAAGTGCTGCTGCACCAGCTCCGTGAGGGCGTCGTTGCTGACACGCCCGGTTCCGAAGCTCTCCACCAAAATGCTCACCGGACGCGCGACGCCGATGGCGTAGCTCAGCTGCACTTCCGCCTTGCGGGCCAGGCCTGCGGCCACCAGCGACTTGGCCACAAAACGGGCGGCATAGGCGGCGGAACGGTCCACCTTGGTGGGATCCTTGCCAGAGAAAGCGCCACCGCCATGGCGGGCATAGCCGCCGTAGGTGTCCACGATGATTTTGCGCCCGGTCAGGCCGGCATCGCCCTGGGGACCGCCCACGACGAATTTGCCGGTGGGATTGACCAGGAAGCGGGTGCTGTCCTTGGACGGTTTGAGGTCGAGATCGGCAGTGGCCGGAACGACGACGTGCTCCCAGAGGTCAGCGGCGATTCGCTCTCGCAGCGCTTTCTCCTCGGAGATGCCATCAATCTCGGCCGTGTGTTGGGTGGAGATCAGGATCGTGTCGATCGCCACCGGCCGATCGTCTTCGTACACCACGCTCACCTGGGTCTTGCCATCGGGCAGCAGGTAGGCCAGGGTTCCGTTGTGACGCACGGCGGCCAGTTGACGCGCCAGCCGGTGCGCCAGGCTGATCGGCAGCGGCATCGCCTCGGGAGTCTCGTCGCAGGCGTAGCCGAACATGATCCCCTGATCGCCGGCACCGACCAGATCCAGGGGATCGCCGGCGTGGTCGTCGGCCTCATTCACCCCCTGGGCGATGTCGGGAGATTGCTGATCGAGGGCCACCAGCACGGCACAGCTGTTGGCATCGAAGCCACCGGCGCGGGCGCCGTTGTAGCCGATCGAAGCGATCACCCCGCGCACCAGGGTGTTGAAGTCAACGCGGGCGGTGGTCGTCACTTCACCGGTGATCAGGCACAGGCCCGTGTTCACCACGGTTTCGCAGGCCACCCGGCTGGCGGGATCCTGGGCCAGCAGGGCGTCGAGCACCGCATCACTGACCTGATCACAGATTTTGTCGGGATGGCCCTCGGTCACCGATTCCGAGGTGAAGACGTGACGACCCATGCCGATGGCACTCATGACGTTCGAGCCTATCGTTCGGCCCTCTTGGCGCCACTCCCTGCCGGGTGCCCACGACTCCAGGCCCTCAGGCGTCCTGGCGGATCGTCAGCTCATCCCAGTGATGGATCAGCGGACACGCAGCTCCCAGGGGCGGCCTGTGTGCCCAGCCGGCCACATATCCCAGGGCCCGTTGCTGCGGGATGCCGGCAGCGACCGCCATCTGCAGATCGCTGCTGGCATCGCCAATCAGGGCGCAGGCGGCGGCCTCAACACCGAGTTCAGCGCAGAGCCCATGCACGGCTGCTGGATCGGGCTTGCGCGGCGCCTGGTCGGCGCTGCGGATGGCACGGAAGTGATGGCGGAGACCATGGCTCTCCAGAAATCGGCGGATGCCGGCGCTCGTGTCATTGCTGATCACAGCGCAGAGAATGCCTGCAGCGGTGAGGCGTTCAATCGCCGCCACCGCCTGATCGGTGGTGGCGCTGGCACTGGCCTGGCGGCGCTCGCACTGCTCGAACACGGCTTCACTCAGCTGCATCGCTTCTGGCCAGCCCAGCCCGACCTGGGCCAGGGCCGTGGCCGTGGCCAGCAGGTTGTGATCGCTGGTCGCCACCGCGGTGATCCCGGCGGGATGCACCGATCCCTCGAGCAGGCCATAGGCCTCCAACAGGCGCAGACGCAGCGAAGGCCGCCGTTGGGGGGCAACGGCGGCCAGGCAGGCTTCGAGACGGCTGGTGGCGAGCGCATGAAGCTCGGGCTCGCTGTGGCTGAGGGTGCCGTCCTTGTCGAACAGCACCGCCCGCACCGGCCCGAGCTCCTGATTCCGCAGCAGCAGAACGGCCATGGCGACCGCAGCGACTCGATCAGTCGAGGGTGACGCCCATCGGCTCGGTTTCGGCTTGCTCGAGCAGCATCTGCTTGTAACGAGCGGCCATCTCCTCGGCCTTGTCGAACACTTTCTGGGGATCGGTGAGCATGTCGCCCGGTTCCGGCTCGAGGGCCTTGGTCGACAGGGAGATCCGGCCGCGCTCTGCATCGAGGTCAATGATCATGACCTTCATCTGGTCATTGACATTGAGCACGGTGTGCGGCGTTTCGATGTGCTCGTGGCTGATTTCGGAGATGTGCAGCAGACCGCTGACACCACCGATGTCGATGAAGGCGCCGTAAGGCTTGATGCCCCGCACCGTACCAATCACCACTTCGCCAACCTCGAGGCGGTTCATCTTGCGCTCTACCAGGGCGCGGCGATGGCTGAGCACCAGGCGGTTGCGCTCCTCGTCCACTTCCAGGAACTTGAGGGGCAGGAAGTCGGCCACCAGCTCTTCCTTGGGCTTGCGGGTGCTGATGTGGCTGCCGGGGATGAAACCGCGCAGGCCTTCCACGCGCACCAGCGCACCGCCACGGTTGGTGGCAAACACTTCGCTGTAGATCGTGGCGTCTTCCTTCTGGAGCTGACGCACCCGTTCCCAGGCCCGCTGGTACTCGATGCGGCGGATCGAGAGCGTCAGCTGGCCGTCTTCGTTCTCTTCGCTGAGGATGAAGAACTCGCGCACCTCACCGGGCTCGAGCACATCGCTGAGGTTTTCGACGCGATTGATCGAGACCTCCTGCAGGGGCATGAAGGCGGCGGTCTTGGCGCCGATGTCGATCATCGCCCCTTTGGGCTCCATCGCGAAGACGGTGCCGTTGACGACGTCGCCAGGCTTGAAGTTGTAGTCGTACTTGCTGAGGAGGGAGGCGAACTCCTCGAGGGTGAACCCCACGCCATCCATGTCACGGGAAACGGCCCGGCTGCTCGGGTCATCCGCCGTGGGCACATCCTCGGGCACCGAGAGGTCAAGCGCCTCGTGAGTGGCTTCCAGATCGCTGTCGTTCAGGCCTGCGTTCAGGGCGGCTGCATCGACGGTGCTGGGATCGGTGGGGGTCACGGTCATGGAGGGGGTTCGGCGGTCTGCCTGCGGCAGTTCGATGGGTGCCCGTCACTGCCCGCCGGCAGTACGCGCGAACCAAGACTTTACACAGATGCTTTTGCCGCTTCGCCGCGGTCTCTGCAGCAGAGGCTCAGCCGGCGAGTAACGCCTCGCGGCTGCTTCTGCTGGGTGGCTGGCGGCGGCTCAAGCCTTCCAGGGCGGCCACAAAGTCGTCGATGCCCTGGAATTGCCGATACACCGAGGCAAAACGCACGTAGGCCACCTCGCTGATCTCTCCGAGTTCCTGCAGCACCAGCTCACCGATCTCGTTGCTGCTCACCTCGCGGCCATTGCGCTGTTGCAGGGCCTGTTCGATCGAATCAATCACCTCTTCCAGACGGGTCGGTTCGAGGCCGGTTTTCTCGCAGGCCCGCAACAGGCCGTGCAACAGCTTCGAGCGACTGAAGGCTTCGCGATGGCCGTGGCGCTTGACCACGATCACCGGCATCGATTCCACCCGCTCATAGGTGGTGAAGCGGGTGGTGCAGTGCAGGCATTCACGGCGCCGGCGCACACTGCGCCCAGCATCGGCGGAGCGGGATTCGAGCACCCTGCTGTCGGTGTGTTGGCAGGAGGGACACTCCATCCCTGGAAATCTCTTAACGATGAGACAAGTGTAGACAGTGAACAAGGGCTTGAAAAGGTCTGCAGGCCATGGGTTTGGCCACAAAGGTGATCAAAAGACTGCTCGCCAGCTGAGACTCGCGATCTTTTTTCTTCTTCAAATGGGCTGTGGAGGCTGATTGCACCGGCCTTTTTAGGCGGTCTGATCGTCCGCTGGCGCCGGCCTCAGCGATCCCCTTGGGGTGCTCCCCAGGATCCCGGGCCGTTCCTGCTCGAAGCGTCAACGTTTGGTGTTCATCAAAAAGCCCCCGGCCAGGGAAGGGCCGGGGGCTTGGGGATCGTTGCGATCAACGCCTCAGAGGGCTGGCATCACTTGCCGATCTTCGGGGGATCGCGGAACGCGATCGCGAAGAAGAGGGTGGCGATGGCCAGGGTGAGGATGAGGATGTAAGCGAAGCTTTCCATGGTTGACCTCGGGGTACCGGCAATCAGCTGAGGGTGGTGCCGGCCGGCGGCACGTAGCCCTCCGGCAGACGACGGGTGGAACGGTCGCCCAGTTTCTGGAACAGACCGAACTCCACCTGCTCGCCGAGATCGGGGTCGATGCCGGCGAACACATCGCGGTAGAGGGTCCGAGCACCGTGCCAGATGTGGCCGAAGAAGAAGAGCAGCGCGAAGGTGGCGTGGCCGAAGGTGAACCAGCCGCGCGGTGAGCTGCGGAAGGTGCCGTCGGAGTGGTAGGTCTCGCGATCGAATTCGAACGCTTCACCCAGTTGTGCCTTGCGGGCAAGACGCTTCACATCGGCAGGGTCCGTGAAGGTCTGGCCGTTGAGGGCGCCGCCGTAGACGGTCGCTGTCACGCCGGTCTGCTCGAAGGAGTACTTCGCTTCAGCGCGGCGGAAGGGGATGTCAGCGCGAACGATGCCGTCCTTGTCCTGGAGAACCACAGGGAAGTTCTCGAAGAAGTTGGGCAGGCGACGCACTTCCAGATCCCGGCCTTCCTGGTCGGTGAAGGCAATGTGACCGATCCAGCCGGTGGGCAGACCATCACCGTTGACCATCGGACCGACACGGAACAGACCACCCTTGGCAGGGCTGTTACCCACGTAGTCGTAGAAGGCCAGCTTTTCAGGAATGGAGGCATAGGCCTCTTCCTTGGTGGCGCCTTGGTCGAGAGCGGTCTGCACCCGACGGTTGATCTCTGTCTTGAAGTAGCCCTGATCCCACTGGTAGCGGGTGGGGCCGAACAGTTCAACCGGGGTGGCAGCGGCGCCGTACCACATCGTGCCTGCCACCACGAAGGCGGCAAAGAACACGGCGGCGATGGCGCTGGCGAGAACGGTCTCGATGTTGCCCATGCGCAGCGCCTTATAGAGGCGCTCCGGCGGACGGCTGGTGATGTGGAAGACGCCGGCGATGATGCCGACGATGCCTGCGGCGATGTGGTGAGCGACGATGCCGCCCGGGTTGAAGGGGTTGAAGCCTTCAGGTCCCCACGAGGGTTGCACCGGTTCGAGGTGACCCGTGATGCCGTAGGGATCGGAGACCCACATGCCAGGTCCGAAGACGCCGGTGAGGTGGAAGGCACCGAAGCCGAAGCAGCCGAGACCGGCAAGCAGCAGGTGGATGCCGAAGATCTTGGGCAGGTCGAGCGCCGGTTCGCCGGTGCGGGGGTCCTGCCAGATCTCGAGATCCCAGTAGGTCCAATGCCAGATGGCTGCCAGGAAGAGCAGACCACTGAAAATGATGTGGGCAGCTGCCACACCTTCGAAGCTCCAGAAGCCGGGGTCCACACCGGTTTCACCGGTGATGCTCCAGCCACCCCAGCTGCCGGTCACGCCCAGACGGGCCATGAACGGCATGACGAACATCCCCTGCCGCCACATGGGGTTGAGGACCGGGTCGGAGGGATCGAAGATGGCGAGCTCATAAAGCGCCATGGAGCCGGCCCAGCCGGCAACCAGAGCTGTGTGCATGAGGTGCACGGCCAGCAGTCGGCCCGGGTCGTTGATGACGACCGTGTGCACCCGATACCAGGGCAATCCCATGGGGTTTAGGTCCGGGGAAACAAACAGGGGCCGGACGATCGCCTTGGGGCGATGGACCGGATCCAACTCGGCGATGGTAAGGGGTTTCGGCGACAGGCCGGATGTCTCTGTTGAGTGTTGCAATGAGCCGTGACAGGCCGGCCCATGGCGGCCCGCATGCCGTGGTTACAAAACGCAATCTGAGGCTCCACAATGGAAGAGCCTGCGCCCCTGCCTCGATGCCTGTGATTCGTTTTGTTCGCGAGGGTCGCGATGTTGAGTGCTACCCGGGTGAGAACCTGCGCGAGGTGGCCTTGCGCGAAGGGATCGAGCTCTACGGACTCAAGGGGAAGCTGGGCAACTGCGGCGGCTGTGGCCAGTGCATCACCTGTTTTGTCGGCGTCGTCGATGACCAGGGCGCGGCTCTGACCCCCCGGACCGCGGTGGAAGAGCAGAAGTTGCGTCGTCGTCCTCAGGACTGGCGCCTGGCCTGTCAGGCCTTGGTGGAGCGCTCCGTGATGGTGATCACCCGGCCCCAGGTCGGCCTTGCCGATGGCGACAACCTTGTGGCGGTGGCCCGCGCCACGCCCCTCGGCACCGGTCCGATCGCC
>JBEDHF010000148.1:0-8546 GCA_041174245.1 Cyanobacteriota bacterium | reverse complement strand
GGGCTTTGTTGTGGCACTGCCGCCCTCGCCCCACCCCGACCGATCGCAAGACCGATCGCAAGACCGAGACCGAGACCGAGACCGGGACCGGGACCGGGACCGGGACCGGCGGTGTGCAAGTGCTGACAGAGAGCCAGCACGGTGATCGTCGCTACGGAGCACTCTGAAACATTTTTTATTGTCTCCTCAGTTCATCGCCAGGTCCGCGCCATGACCGAACCGATCGCCCTCACGCTTGGCCAGCAATTCGAACTGGAGCGGATGAACCGGGCCCTGGATGCCACCGTTGATCTGGAGCGGCTGCGGGACATGGCCAAGCAGTTGCTTCAGGCCTGGCACAGCCAGAAAGCCGCCACCCAATGGGTGATCCGTCAGCAGCTCGGCCAGGGCTCCAGCCTTGATCCGGACACCCTCGCCAGACTGATGACCAGCGGCAGCGATGAGGACGACAGCGACCTCTAGGAGCGCGGCAGCTGCAGCTCCACGGGCGTGACCTGCACCGTCATCAGGCTGCCCTGACGGATCAGCTGCAGGGTCATCGGCCGGCCCACCCCCTGCCGCTCCACCTGCTCAATCAGATCGGCCGGCAGACGAATCGGCACCCCGGAGGCTGCGACAACGCGATCGCCCGGACGGATGCCAGCCAGTTGGGCCGGACCACCGGGGGTGACCGCCACCACCTGGGCGCCGCTCAGGGGGCGGCCATCGCTGTCACCGCCGGCCTGGCCCAGGGAGAGGCCGATCATGGCGTGGCTGACCCTGCCGGTAGCCAGCAGCTCCTGGGCCACGGAACGGGCACGGTTGATCGGGATCGCAAAGCCCAGGCCGGCTCCGGGGCCGGAGCGAACCATGGCGTTGATCCCCACCACCTCACCCTCGGCATTCAACAGCGGGCCTCCCGAGTTGCCGGGGTTGATCGCCGCGTCGGTCTGAATCAGATCGAGGCGCTTGTCGGCGATGCCGAGCTTGCTGATATTGCGATTGAGGCTGCTGACAATGCCGAGGGTGACGGTGTTATCGAGACCGAAGGGATTGCCGACGGCAATCGCCCAGTCGCCCACCTGCAAGGCATCGGAATTGCCGAGGCTGGCCACCGGCCAGGGCCCACCCGGTCCGAGCCGCACCAGCGCCAGATCGGTGATCGGATCGATACCGACCACCTTGCCCTCCACCCGCCGACCATCGCGGAGGCCCACCATGACCCGATCGGTCTTCTCCACCACGTGGGCATTGGTGAGGATCAGGCCATCGCTCTGGAAGATCACACCGCTGCCCTGACCGCGCTCGGTGCGCTGGGAGGGCGGCTGCACCTGGGGCATCCCGAAGAACTGGCGGAAGAAGGGATCGGCGAACAGACCCCGCGGCCAGCCGCCCATGCCAGGAACCGAGATGGTGCGCTCGGTGTCGATCGTCACCACCGCCGGCCCCGCCCGACGCACGGCCTCCGCCACAAAGGAGCGGCGCTCGAGGCTGGCTGCGACCGGCGAAGCTCCCAGCCCGGCCAGCGGGCTTCCGCCCTGGGAGAGCGCCGGAGCCAGGGGGATCGCCGCCGCCAGGGCGGACGCCAGCACGGCCGGCAGCAGGGAACGACGGGAAGCCATGACGCGATGCAACGCCTTCGATCCCTCGACCGTAAGGAGTCCAGCCCGGCCGTGCCAGGGGAGGAGATCCGCCCCAGAAGCGACGCGAGGAGGCGGCAGCGGCAGCAGAGGCCGCAGCGACAGCCACCGCGATCCAGCCGTCAGCGAACCCGGATCACACCGGGGCGCAGATCCCCACCCACGCCCCTAGGCTTTGTAAAGAAATACGGCAACGGCATGGACAATCTGGCCGGCCATCCCCAAGCGACAGTGCGACTGCTGCTGGCCTTCCTGGCCTTCGGGGCCGCCTGCAGCACGCTCTGGGCCTGGATGCTCGCCCAGGCCGGGGGGGCCGGGGCCTCAACTCGGCAATGATGGGGCTGGTCGCTCCCGACGACACCTCGTCCCGCGAGCGTCCCTGCCTGTGCCCTCCCGGCACCCCTGTCGATGCCCCAACCTCTCGCCCAGCTGTTTCCCTTCCTCTACGCCGCCTGCTTCCTGGGGCTGCTGTGGCAGGCGTTCAAGGTGATGGGACGCGGTTTCTCGGCCGTGCCCAGGCCCGGAGATCCCTCCGCCCAGGGCGGATCGGATCGGACCGGTCGGCTGACCATCCATCCAGAACTGCTCGATTCCGACGGCCAGCTCACCCAGGAGGATCTGCTCACCGTCCGCTTCAGCGGAGATGACGAGGAGACCGAGGCCGGGGATCGGGCCTGAGCGCCCGGCAGGGGCGGATGTTGGGGCCTCTGGGCGCCGGAATCGCGCCTCGGCTGCCGCTGGGGCCCCCCAAGCTGGTACAACCTTGGGGTGCATCAGAACCCGGGAGAGAGCCGAGCGTGGATCAGAGAACCCGAATCGTTGGGGCCGTTCTTCGCGGTCTTAAGCTGCCGCAGCGCTTTCGCCTCAAGTTGGTGAAGGACGATCCGGTGCGGCTGGAACTGAGCATCACCCCGGCCTATGGCAAGGCTCCGATCCTCGTCGGCCTGGTCGAATCACAAGATCTGGTGGCACGGCGCGACCGCGAGGGTCGCATTCCCCGCGATCTGCAGGGCACCTGGGACTGGACCGTGCGTCACGGCAAGGTGAGCACCGGTGGCTGGAATCCCTACCTGAAGGAAGCCCTGCAGACGATGTTCGAGACCGGCCTGCCGGCGATCGTCTACGAGGAAACCACCGGCGAGACCTATCACCCGGTCGACGGCATCCGCCACGTCCGCTGAGCGGCCCTCCAGCCCCCTGGCGGAGCCGATGGCCACCGATCAGCCCCTGAGCGCCATCGCCGGCGATGCCGACAGCCTGCCGATCGACCCGCAGCTGCCGGCGATCCTGCAGGCCCTGACACCTGGAGGCACGCTGCTGCTCCAGGCACCCCCCGGCGCCGGCAAGACCACCCGGGTGCCCCTGGCACTGCTGCGGTCCCTGGCGCCGGAGGCGGGGACGATCCTGATGCTCGAACCGAGGCGGTTGGCGGCCCGGGCCGCTGCCTCTCGGCTGGCGGCCAGCCTCGGGGAGGCCGTGGGCCAGCAGGTGGGGTACAGGGTCCGGCTGGAACAACGCCTTTCAGCAGCCACCAGGCTCGAGGTGATCACCGACGGGGTGTTCCTGCGCCGCCTGCAGGCCGATCCGGCGCTCGCTGGGGTCGCCTGCGTGATCTTCGACGAATTCCACGAGCGCCGGGCCGAGGCGGATCTGGCCCTGGCCCTGCTGCGGGAGGCCCGCTCGGTGCTCCAGCCCCAGCTGCGCCTGCTGGTGATGTCGGCCACCCTCAATCTGGCGCCGCTGGCCGAAAGCCTGCCGGAGGCGGCGGTGATCACCAGCGAGGGACGCAGCCATCCCGTGGCCATCAGCCACCAGCTGCCCCGACCCGACGAATCCCTGGCGCACCAGGTGCGGCGGGCCCTTGAGGCGCACTGGCTCGATCAGCGCGGCGACCACGAGAGCGCCCTGGTGTTCCTGCCCGGACAACGGGAGATTCAGCAGGTGCAGCGCCTGCTCGAAAGCACCGCCTGGGCCGAGGCGATCGAGATCACCCCCCTGCACGGGATGCTCAGCCTCGCCGAGCAGAGCGCCGCGATCCGCAGGGCCCGCCAACCCGCCGGCAAGGTGGTGCTGGCGACCTCCGTGGCCGAGAGCTCCCTGACGATCGAGGGGGTGGCCCTGGTAGTCGATTCAGGCCTGAGCCGGCGCAATCGTTTCGATCCCGGCAGCGGCATGGATGGCCTCGTCACCGTGCCCGCCAGTGGCGCCAGCGCCGAGCAGCGCAGTGGCCGGGCTGGCCGCCTCGGCCCCGGGCGGGCGGTGCGGCTCTGGAGTCCGGCTGAACGGCAGCGCCGGCCCGCCTTTGATCCCCCGGAACTGCTGGAGAGCGACCCCCTGCCGGTGGCCCTGCAACTGGCGGAATGGGGTGCAGGGCTGGGGGAGGATCTGCCCTGGATCGATCCACCTCCCCGTGCCGGGCTGCTGGAGGCACGCCAGCTGCTGCGTCAGCTGGAGGCCCTCGATTCCCAGGGGCACCTGAGTGCCCATGGCCGGGCCATGGCGGCGCTGGGGACCCATCCACGCCTGGCGCACATGCTGCTGCGCGCTGAGGCGATCGGTCGCTTTGCGTTGGCCGCCGATCTGGCCGTGCTGATCAGTGAGCGCGATCCCCTCAAGCCCCAGGAGGTGGGGGTCGACCTGCTGCCCCGCCTGGACTGGCTCCAGCGCGGCGGACAGCATCCCCTGCAACAGCTGGCCCGACGGCAGCAACAGCAATGGCACCGCCAACGGCGTCCAAGCCGGGCTGAAGGCGATCACGGTGGTCCTGGGGGTGGCGCTGGCGCAACCGGCGCCAGCGAGGCTCCGGCCCCGCCAACACCCGCCTCCGAAGCGGAGACCGCCGAACTGCTGAGCTGGGCCTTCCCGGACCGTCTGGCACTGGCCCGCCAGAGCGGCAGCGGTCGCTATCGGCTGCGGCAGGGGCGCGGGGCGATCCTGCCCGCCGGCGATCCATTGATCGGGGCGGAGGCGCTGGTGGTGGCGCGCGCCGATGGCGAAGGCCAGGATGCCCGCATCCAGCTGGCGCTGCGCTGCCCGAGGGAGCTGCTGGAGCGGCGGGCGCAGGCCGAAGGGCAGTGGCATGACGTCGTGGGCTGGGATGGGGCACTGGAGCGGGTGCGCTGCGAGCGGGAACTGAGGCTCGATGCTCTGGTGCTGGCGACGGAGCCATGGGCTGACGTGGATGCCAGCCTGATCCGCGACGCCCTGCTGGCGGCCGTGAGAGAACGGGGCCTGGAGGCGTTGCCCTGGAACGCTCCGGTACAGCAACTGCAGCAGCGCCTGAGCCTGCTGCATCGTCAGCTCGGGGCACCCTGGCCCGATCGCCGCGACCCGGTGTTGTTGGAGACACTCGACGACTGGCTGGCCCCCTGGCTCGAGGGGATGAGCAGCCTGCGGGAGCTGCGCAGCCTTGATCTGGGCGAACTGCTGTGGGGGGGACTCCCCTGGGAGCAACGCCAGGAGCTCGAACGCCTGCTGCCGCGGACGGTGGCGATTCCGAGCGGTCGTCAGGCCGCGATCGACTACGCCAGCGGAGAACCGGTGCTGGCGGTGAAGCTGCAGGAGATGTTCGGCGCTCAGGACACGCCGTGCGTTCTCCACGGGCAGCTGCCGATCACGGTGGAGCTCCTCAGCCCGGCCAATCGGGCGGTGGCCATCACCCGCGACCTCAGAAGCTTCTGGGCCAGCGGCTATGGGGAGGTGCGCAAGGAGCTGCGCGGCCGCTACCCACGCCATCCCTGGCCTGAAGATCCGCGGAACGCCACGGCGACAGCCCTCACCAATCAGCGACTGCGGCAACAGGCTCCAGAGGCCTGAGTCGCCGGCGCTGGGTCACACTGTGGGGCGCTGCAACGTCCGGCACCTTTGGCACGCTTTTACGTCAACAACCGTCGCGATGGCTCGCGGCTTCTGAGCAGTGCGGTGGTGATCACCACCATCGGCCTGGTGGCCCACGCCCACCCCCTCGGTCTGGGGGTGGCCATCGTGGGCACAGCCATCTGCGTGTACTGGTGGATCTGCTATTGCCAGCTGAAAGCCTGAGGTGATCACGCCGGAGCTGCCGATCGATCCCGGGCTGCCGCGCTACAGCATCGTGGAGCTGAACCGGGCGATCGGCTCGCTGCTGGAGCGGGGGTTTGCGCCACGGTTTCTGCTCGATGCCACCGTGCAGAAGCCGCAACTGAAGAAGGGGCATCTCTGGATGACCCTGGTCGACGGCGAGGCGTCGATCCAGGCGGTCGTCTGGGCCTCGCAGCTGCCGAAGCTGCAGCACAGGCCCGAAGACGGCGATGGTGTCGTTCTTGTCGGCAAGCTCAATTTCTGGAACAGCCGCGCCAGCCTCTGCATCCAGGTGCTGGACATCCGCCCCAGCCTCAGCCGGGTGCTGCGGGACTTTGAAGCGGTGCGCAGCAAGCTGACGCCCGAGGGACTGTTTGAACCCGAACGCAAGCGCCCCCTACCCGCAGAACCGCGGCGGATCGCCCTGCTCACCAGCGTGCCGAGTTCAGCGCTGGCCGACATGCTGCGCACGGCCGCCGAACGCTGGCCGGCCGCCACTCTGATCGTGGTGCCGGTGCCGGTGCAGGGGCCGGTCGAGGCAAGGCTCTGCCGGGCGGTGGAGCGAGTGGGCGAAGAAGCGGCCACCCTGGGACTGGAGGCGCTGGTGCTGGCGCGGGGCGGGGGCAGTCGCGAGGATCTGGCGGTCTTTGATGGCGAAGCGCTGGCGAGAGCTCTGGCGGCCTGTCCGATTCCGGTGGTGACGGGGCTGGGCCACGAAGATGACCTGACGATCGCCGATCTCGTGGCCGATTACCGAGCGGCCACCCCGACCGCTGCCATCGTCGCCCTGCTGCCGGACCGCATCCAGCGGCAGCTGCAGATCCGCCAGCAGCTGAAGGCCCTGAGGCAGACGCTGCGGCATCGGCTGTCACTGGATCATCAACGGCTGCAACAGCGCCGCGAAAGCCTGATGCTGCTCCATCCCCGGCGACAGCTGGCGCGGATCGGGAGCGAGCTGGAGCAGCGGCGACAACTGCTGGAGGCACTCTCCCCTCAGAAGGTGCTGGCCCGCGGTTTCGCCTTCGTGCAGACCAGTCGAGGCGAGGTGCTGCATCGGATTGGCCAGGTGCAGGTGGGCGAGTCGATCGTGGTTCAGCTGGCTGATGGTCGCCTTGGTGCCACCGTGCAGGAGCGCCAGAGCAGGATGGAAGCCTCCGAATCCCAGACCCGCTGATGGCGCCGGCCCGACGCACAGACAACAGCGAGCCCCAAAGCAGCGCCCCTGGTGCCAAAGCGACACGCTCACGGGGAGCCAAGAGCATTCAGGTCACCGATGGCGGCGATCCAGGGCGGGATCAGGGAATCGAAGACACCCGAACCCAGCGCGATGTGGGGCCGATCCCTGACGATCTGAGCTATCAGCAGGCGAAGACTGCGCTGGATCTGTTGATTGCCCAGTTGCAGGCGAGCGATCTGCAGGTGGAAGAGATGCTCGCTCTCTATCGCCGAGCCCAGGCCTATGCGGATCACTGCGAGGCCGTGCTGCAACGCGTGGATCAGGACGTGATCGAATGGGATCTGCTTCAGGACACCCAGGAGATGGCGCCATGAGCCAAGCTCATGACAGCGCCGACGCGACCGTGACAACGCATTCGACTGAGCAGCCGCTGATCAGCATCCCAGCCACGAGCAAGAACGGAGCTCAGGCTCTTCAGGCCCTGTATCTGCTCCTGAGCATCCTGGGGGCCGTGCTGCCCTGGTTGGCCAATCTGGAGTTCATGCAGCAGCACGGCAGCGGCTTCGATCTCGGACTGTTCATCACCCTGGCGAATGCCAATCCCGCGGCCCAGTCGCTGTCCCGTGATCTGCTGATCAGCTCTTCGGCAGTCTCGATCTGGATCATTGTTGAAGCACGACGCCTGAAGATGCGCGGCCTGCTGGCAACTCTCGGCCTTTGCTTCGGGGTTGCCTTTGCCTGCGGAGCCCCGTTCTTTCTTTATCTGCGAGAGCGACGACTGCAGGAACTCAGTCGCGACGGCCAGGCTCATTGATCTCGACCGCCTGGATGTCGATCGTGGCCTGACTGGCATCCACGGACGGGCGACTGGGGACCGCCTGAGACGCTGGACCTGTCCCGGCGAGGACCGTGCCACAGGCGGGGCATTGATCCACGCCGGTGCTGACAAAACCGCAGGCTGGACAGGTCTGGAGACGCCGCTTCAGCACCTGCCAGACGATCAAGCCAGCGGCACCGGCAAGCAGGGGGAGCAGCAGCACGGTGAGCGTCAAGCCGCCGATCAGATCAAGCAACAGACGCCCCGCAGGCCCAGGCAACAGCAGCAGGGCCGCCGGAACAACAATCCAGAACCAGGGGATGGGTTGTTTCATCCCACCAGGCTATGCCCCGTGATCAGCCACTCCAAGGGCTGGAGAGTCGCAATCCCCGGCGTGGAAGGGCGGTTTCCAGGCCCATGGGGCCTTCAACGGCTAGAGCAGCGCCGAACCTGCAGGCCTGTCGTCAGATCGCCGGCAAGGCGATGATCGAGACCAAGGCCCAGAAACTGATCACGCCCCTTGGGCAGGAGCTGTGTGCCCCGGCTGCATCGCCCAGGCTGGATTGCTCAGGCTGGATTTCCGTCGGCGACTGGCCGAAAGGGAGCCGCAAGGCATGCACGGATGCATCCATCGAGGGCATGACGGCAGGGATAGGCCGTTGCTGTGCGCCATGAGCTCGTGCATCAACAGCCTGGCGCAGCAGCAGGCCAGGATGCCGCTGAGCACAAGCCAGCCAGCAGCTCCTCCCCTCTAGCCGCGCCACAGCGAACACCAGCATGCAGGCGGAACGATCACGGATGAACGCAACCAGCCAGCCAAGGCATGGGCAACATCCAGCCATCACCAGGCCCCATGAAAACGCCAAGGGCGCAG
>JBEDHF010000147.1:0-6034 GCA_041174245.1 Cyanobacteriota bacterium | reverse complement strand
TTGCACTGGTCCGGCGTCGTTATCAGCGAGGGGGGCGGCTTCATCAGTTGCCGTTCTCCGCAATGGCGGCCTCCGCTTGATCTTTCAACCGCCAGCGGACTGGCCGTGCGCCTGATCGGTGATGGCCGCCGCTACAAGCTGGCTCTGGCCTGCGCTGATCTGATCACCGGCCTCAGCGCCGGTCTCCCTGGTGGCTTGCGCTGGGTGCAGGGGTTCGATACCCAGCCCGGGCAGGAGCAGACGGTGGCGATCCCCTTTGCCTCCCTGACCGCCAGTGTACAAGCCCGGCCCCTGGGCCTACCCCTGCGCTTTCAGCCGAAACGGATCGAGCGGATTCAGCTGCTCCACTCGCGTTTTGATGATGATGGCGGCTCGAATCCTGGATACCGCAGTGGTGAGCTCAACCTTCTGATTCAATCCATCAGCCTGATCTGACGATGCACTGGCGCATGGATGCTCTTGACCCGGGCGATGAGGTCGATCCGCTATCACTGACAACGGCTCCGGCCCTAGGGGCGACCATTGCCGCAGCTGCGGACCTTTGCCTCAAACCCTGGCGTCATGCGGTGATTCCCCTGCAGGCCTCCGAGGCGGACACTGAGGAGATCCACGTCCGCGTCGAGGCCCGCTGTGCAGCAGGGGAACGGCACCCCGAGCACGACGTGGAACTGGAGATCTACCGCAGCGGCAACGATCTGAACGTCATGCTCAGCTGGTGTGAGCCACCGGATCGGCCGATGCTCTGGCACGGTCGTCATCCGGTCTGGATGGATGGCGAGCAGGGTCAGCGCTGTGAACGACCGGCGGATGGGGCCCCACTGGAGGCCTTCTCACGCCGTCTGCGTGCTTTGTTGCTGGATTGATCCAGCTGCCCCTGGCGATCGTCTGGATCCGTCAGTGCCTGATCCAGTCGATCGCCGGGGCAGCTGTTGCCATGATCAAGAGCTCAGATCGGGCCCTGATCGGTGACGGCACCCTTGCTGCTGCTGCTGACCAGGCGCGCATTTTGGCCCAGAACAGGGGTGCGATTGCGAGGCTGGGGCTTGACCCTGGCGGCGCGACGCCTGGCCAGCTCCCCTTCCTCCACATTCAGCTGAATCAGCAACTGATCGGCATCCACGGTGATGCTGTCACCTTCCTGAACCAGGCCGATCGTGCCACCGACGGCGGCTTCTGGAGCCACATGGCCGACCACCAGGCCATAGGTGCCACCGGAGAAACGGCCATCGGTGATCAGGGCCACCTTGTCGCCAAGGCCCTGCCCGATGATCGCCGCGGTGGGGCTCAGCATCTCGCGCATGCCAGGACCGCCAACCGGTCCCTCGTAGCGGACGACGACGACATCACCGGCGACGATCGTGCCAGCCAGAATCGCAGCCAGGCAGTCCTCCTCGCACTCGAACACCCGGGCCGGACCGGTGAGCACGGGCGTTTTCACACCGGAAATCTTGGCCACACTGCCCTCCTGGGCCAGGTTGCCCTTGAGAACGGCCAGGTGCCCCTTGGCGTAAAGGGGGTTGCTGAGCGGGCGGATCACCTCCTGGTTGGCTGCTGGCACCGAGGGGACATCAGCCAGCACCTCGCGCAGGCTCTTGCCTTCCACGGTGCGGCAATCGCCGTGCAGCAGGCCTGCATCGAGAAGCAGTTTCATCACCTGCGGGATACCACCAGCGGCATGGAGATCGGTGGTGACGAAACGACCGCTCGGCTTGAGATCGCAGATGACCGGCACCCGCTGGCGGATCGTCTCAAAGTCGTCGATGCTGAGGGGGACCCCGGCGGTGCGGGCAATCGCCAGCAGGTGCAGCACCGCATTGGTCGAGCCGCCGACGGCCATGATCACGCTGATCGCGTTTTCAAAGGCCTCGCGGGTCAGCAGATCGAGCGGGCGGATGTTGGCGGCAATCGCCTGCACCAGCACCTCAGCGCTGCGGGCCGCCGACTCTGCCTTCTCGGCATCCTCCGCAGCCATGGTGGAACTGCCCGGGAGACTGAGGCCCATCGCCTCGATCGCTGAGCTCATCGTGTTGGCGGTGAACATGCCGCCGCAACTGCCAGCGCCTGGGCAGGCGTTCTTCTCAACCGCCAGCAGGCGTTCTTGATCGATCGAGCCGGCGGTGTACTGGCCCACGGCCTCAAAGGCGCTGACCACGGTCAGATCGCAACCACCGAGCTTGCCGGGTTTGATCGTGCCGCCATAGACAAAAACGGCAGGGATGTTCATCCGGGCCATCGCCAGCATGGCGCCGGGCATGTTCTTGTCACAGCCGCCTACGGCCAGCACCCCGTCCATCGACTCACCGTTGCAGGCGGTTTCGATCGCATCGGCGATCACCTCGCGACTGACAAGGGAATACTTCATCCCCTCGGTGCCCATGGAGATGCCATCGCTGACGGTGATCGTGCCGAACATCTGCGGCATGGCACCGGCGGCTTTGGCCGCCTGCTCAGCGCGCAGGGCCAGATCGTTCAGGCCGACGTTGCAGGGTGTGATTGTGCTGTAGCCGTTGGCGATGCCGATGATCGGCTTGTTGAAGTCACCATCGCCAAAGCCCACGGCCCGCAACATGGCGCGGTTGGGGGAGCGCTGGATCCCCTGGGTGATCGCGGCGGAGCGAAGCATGACGCGGGCGGTAGGAGCTGGAGAGCAACCTACCGATGAACGGGGCCTTCCGTCCCGAGGGTCTCCAACTGTCGGCGCACGTCCTCGATCGCCAGGTTGAGGCGTTGCACCTTGTCGTGAAGTTCACCCTCGCTCGGCTCGGGACCAGCAAAGGCATCGAGGCCGTCATCGGAATCCGCCGCGATCCGACGACGGGAGGGTGACAGGCCAGGACCGAGGCGGCGCTCCTCGGCCCGGTTGAGCAACCAGAGGCCAAGGCCCGCCGCTCCGATCAAGGTGCCGGCCACCAGGCCGATCAGCACACCGCCATCGCCGCCGCGATTACCGCCGCACTCAGCCATGCTCTGGGTTCCAGGGTCAGGGATTGACGATCTCAGCCTAGGCAGTCCTGAGCCGTTGACCCGAACAGGCGGACGCAGACGTCACCAAGACCGGGGAGGGGGCGCTGCTGGGCGTCAAGGTCGGGATCAATGCAGGCCGCGTAGATCGTCAGCTGCGGGAAGCGTTCCCCCAGCGCCTTCAGACCGGGGCTGGCGGCGAGAGCCGTGATCACCCGCAGACGCTCTCCGCTGACACCACGCCGTTCGAGGGCTTCCAGCACGGTGATCAGGCGCCGGCCGGTTCCGATCACGGGATCAATCACGATCACACCGACCCGTTCACCGATCTGATCCGGCAGGCCTTCAAGGGCCAGCGTTTCTGATTCAGGGATCGAGCGCAGCTGCGCGTGCGCCACCACCGCCGCCGGCAGCACAGGCTGGGCGCCCTGCCAGAGCCCCAGGCCCTGGTTCAGCAAGGGGATCGCCAGCAGGCTGATCTCTGGATCGACCACCGTGCCCTCGGTCTGAGCCAGGGGAGTTTCAACCGGCTGGCGCCGGTGCGGCAGCCAATCGCGGCAGGCCTCGTAGGTCAGCCAGCGGCCGAGTTCCGCCATCGCCGAAGCAAACAACGGCGAGGGGGTGCGCCGATCCCGGAGCACCGTGAGCCAGTGACCGATCAGGGGATGGGGCGGCACCACGACCCGCAGGGACATGCTCATGGAAAGGTTCTCGCGCCGACCGCGCGGCTGCCATAACTTGAGGCACCACCGTAGTTGTGCGGCCTTGTCCGCATCGGCGTCGCATGATCCGCCCCACGGGCTTCCACATCCAGACCAACCCGGCTCCCTTCAGTGGCGCCGAATGCACCGACCATCGAGGTCTGATCCGTTCGGGGCTGCAGGGGCTGCTCTCGCTCTGCCTGCTGGCGCTGTTGCTGCTGACACCGATCCGACCGGCCGAAGCGATCACCGCTCCTGAACTGCGAAGCCAGCGCTCACTGCAGTCGATCAGCCAGGACATGTCGGGCCGCAACCTTCAGCAGCAGGAATTTCTGAAGAGCGACCTGCAGGGGGTCGATTTTCATGGCAGCGACCTCAGGGGCGCCGTCTTCAACTCCAGCAATCTCCAGAACAGCAATCTTCAGGGCGCCAACCTTGGCGATGTGGTGGCCTATGCCACCCGCTTCGACGGGGCTGATCTCCGGGATGCGCAGTTCAGCAACGGCATGCTGATGCAAAGCCATTTCCGCGATGCCGAGATCACCGGTGCTGATTTCACCGATGCCGTGCTCGACCTTCCGGAACAGCGCGCCTTGTGCAAGCGGGCCGATGGCGTGAACAGCAGCACGGGCGTCAGCACCCGCGAGAGCCTGCGCTGTCCAGACTGACGGTGCAGGCGGTACTGCCGATGCTGATCCCGCCGCTCCGATCGCCCTGGCGAGCTGCCATCGACGGTGCAGCTGATCCCGATCCGACCTTGCCTACCCCTTGAGCATCCTGACGCCATGAGCAGCCGTATGGCATCCAGCCGCCTTCCGGTCACTGTGATCACTGGCTTTCTTGGGGCCGGCAAGACCACCTTGATGCGCGAGCTGTTGCTGAACTCTGGCCAGAGACTCGCTGTTCTGGTCAACGAATTCGGCGAGGTTGGCATCGATGGAGAGCTGTTGCGCAGCTGCGGCTTCTGCCCCGAGGATGAGCTGGATGGGCGGTTGGTGGAGCTGGCGAACGGCTGCCTCTGCTGCACCGTTCAGGATGACTTTCTACCGACGATGACGACGCTGCTGGAACGCAGCGACGATCTCGATGGAATCATCGTCGAGACCAGTGGTCTGGCGCTGCCATTGCCGCTGGTGGAAGCCTTCCAGTGGCCTGAAATCCGCTCCCGCACCCGCGTCAATGGCGTGGTGACGGTGGTGGATGGCGAAGCCCTGGCCGGCGGCCATGTGGTGGCCGATCTTCAGGCCCTGGAAGCGCAGCGTCAGGCCGATCCGAGTCTGGATCACCTCGATGACATCGAAGGACTGTTCAACGATCAGCTGCAAGCTGCCGATCTGGTGCTGATCAGTCGCGCTGACCGCCTGGAAGCCGGGGCGCTGGAAAGCGTGCGCCAGGAGCTTCAGCAGCAGCTCCGACCAGGCACCGTGCTGCTGGCGATGGAACGCGGCCAGATCGAGCCGGCGGTGGTGCTCGGGCTGGATGGTCCCAAGGCAACGGACGAGTCGGCGGACACGGCTGCCAGCCATGGCCATGAGCACAGCCACGAGCATGGGCACGGGCATGGCCATGAGCACAGCCACGAGCACGAGCACGAGCACAGCCATGGCGGCACGGGAAACGACGACCACGCCCATCACGACCACCACCACGTGCCGATGCAATCGGTGGCGCTCAGACTGGAGGGGCACTACAACCGCACCAGGCTGGAGCATGCCCTGGCAGAGCAGATCCGCTCCCAGGTTCTGATCCGCGTCAAAGGGCAGCTGCAACAGCCGGATCGGGCCCACCCCCTCCAGATCCAAGCGGTGGGTCCGCGGCTGGAGTGCTGGTACGAACGCCAACAGCGGGCGACGCAGGGCCAGAGCAGCACGGCGGCAGCCGGCCTGCAGTTGGTGGCCCTTGGTTTGCAGGTGAACGCCCAGGAGCTCGAAGCAGCCCTGGCAACGGCCCTCGAGCCTTGAATCAATCGAGGGGAATGGCCCCCTCGGCGCAGAGATCCTGCCAACAGAGCACCCCCTGGCCCCGCCATTCGGGCACAACAGGCCTTGGGCCCTGATCGCTGTCGCTAAGGATCACCTGGCCCCGGCCATCGTGGCGGAATTCGAAGCGCCGAGCGCCGACCACCAACCACCAGTGCTCACCGACGCGATCAATCTCCAGCACGCACGGCTGCCATGGAGCGCTGTTGATCCGGCAGCGGAGGTTGACCGGTTCTGCTGCTGTGCTGAAGGCCGGCCCAGGCTCTGGGATCTGCCGTGGGGGGCCGATGCTGCCCTCGATGGCATCGGGGAAGCGGGGGGTGGAGATCGGTACCGACAGGACCGCTGAGGGCCTCCAGGCTGGCCAGACAAGCCACAGGGCAAGCCCAAGAG
>JBEDHF010000146.1:0-13752 GCA_041174245.1 Cyanobacteriota bacterium | reverse complement strand
TCAGGAAGCCGCCATGGGCGTTGCAGTGGCGTCGCAGCTCCTGCACCCGATGGCAGGGCAGGGCAGCGGCTTCGGCCTGCACCAGTCCCAGGCCGCTGCCGGCTTCGAGGATCACGGCCTGCCCGTTCAGGGCCTGCTGCAGCAGCAGGGCGGCGGCGGCAGCCGGGCGCACGGCGAGCCGCAGCAACCAGTCGCCCTTGGGCCGGGACTCGGCCTGCCGCACCAGCTGGTCGAGCTGGTCGGCGCTGAGCGCTGCCGGTTGCAGCGTCCAGCCCTGGGCCAGGGTTGTCAGCGCCTGCACCTGTTCCTCGAGGGCGGCGGCGCTGATGCTGCTCAGGCCCAGCAGCAGACCGGGACCGGCCGGGCGCTGCAGGCGGGCCTCGAAGGCGGCGGCCAGGGCTGGCGACCACCAGTCGAGGCGCTCCGGGGTGAGGCTCGAGCGCAGCAGGGCGGCGCTGAAGGCCTCCAGGGCCTCGAAGCCGCCGCTGATCCAGAGGCCGCAGCGCTGCGGAGGCCGCGGCTGGGTGCGCAGGGTGACGGCGGTGATCAACCCCAGCGAACCCCAGCTGCCGGTGAACAGCCGCATCAGGTCGTAGCCGGCCACGTTCTTCACCACCTTGCCGCCGGCGCGGGCGGCGGTGCCATCACTGCGCAGCAGCTGCAGGCCGATCAGCTGATCGCGCAGCCCCAGGTAGCGCTGGCGCAGGCCGCCGCTCAACCCCCGGGCCACCAGGCCACCGAGGCTGCCGCTGTGGCGCTCGCCCTCCTGCCAGGGCCAGTCGACCGCCAGCCACTGGTTCTCCTCGGCCAGGGCGGCCTGGAGGTCGGCCAGGCCCACTCCCGCCTCCACGGTCACCGTGAAGTCGCCGGGGTTGTGCTCCAGGATCCGGTTCAGGCGCCGGCAGCTGAGCAGCTCGCTGCCCGCCAGCACCGGCGGGCCCCAGTCGAGGCGGCTGCCGTGCCCCGAGGGCAGCCAGGGGGTGGCCTGCGCGTGCCACTGGCGCACCAGGTCCGCCAGCTCCTGGCGGTCGGGGGTGTGGGGGACCGGATCAATCACGGCACGATCGTGCCATGGCTGGCGCGGCAGCATGGGGGGATGGTGGCCGCATCCCCCCGTTTGAAGGTGATCGTCTTCGACGACGATCCCACCGGTTCGCAGACCGTGCATGGCTGCCCGCTGCTGCTGCGCTGGGATCGGGCCAGCCTGCGGCGGGGCCTGGAGCATCCATCGCCCTTGCTGTTTCTGCTCACCAACAGCCGCGCCCTGGCGCCAGAGGCGGCGGCGCAGCGCCTGCAGGCGTTGGCGAGCAGGCTGCGCCAGGAGCTGGAGGCCCTCGGCCTGGAGCACTGCCTGCTGGTCAGTCGCGGTGATTCCACCCTGCGCAGCCATTTCCCGCTGGAGGTGGAGGCGATCGCCGCCGCCTTCGGGCCGATCGATGCCCTGCTGCTGGCCCCGGCCTTCCTGCCCGGCGGGCGCACCACCGTGGCCGGGGTGCACCGCCTCCATGGCGAGCCGGTGCATCGCAGCGCCTTTGCCGGCGATGGTCTGTTTGCGTACAGCAGCAGCTTTTTGCCCGAGTGGGTGGCCGAGAAGAGCGGCGGCCGGATCGGGGCCGACCAGGTGGCGCTGCTGGATCTGGCGTCCCTGGAGGGGCCCCGCCAGGCGTTGCTGGAGCGTCTGGCCGGCTTCGCGGGTGGGATCTGCGTGGCGGTGGATGCCGAGCGGCCGCAGCATCTGCAGGCCCTGGGCGATGCGGTGCGGGAGCTCACGGCGCCGGATGCGGGCGAGCGCTGGGGTCGGCCGCGGCGGTTCCTGTTCCAGTCGGCCGCCAGCCTGCTCAATGGCCTGGTGCCCCTGCCGCCCCAACCGCTGGATGCCGCCGGGCTGGCCCGGCAGCGGCGGCGCGATCCGCAGGGACGGCCGCTGCCGGGGCTGGTGCTGGTGGGCTCCCATGTGCCCCTGGCCGATCGCCAGCTGGCGGTGCTGCTGGAGGATCCCGGCTGCGCGGCGATCGAACTGCCGGTGGCGGCGGTGCTGGAGGCGGTGCGTGCCGTTGCCGCCCCTGGGGCTGCCGCCGACCAGGAGGCCCTGGCGCCCCTTGAGCAGCGCCTGGGCCTGGCCCTGACGGCGGCCTTGGCGGCGGGACGCACACCGGTGCTTTTCAGCAGCCGCGGCGAGCTCCGCTGCGCTTCAACGGCGGAGCGGCGGCGGCTGGGTCTGGCGGTGGCGGGTCTGATGGCGCGGCTGGCGGCGGAGCAGGCGCCTCGGCTCGGCTATCTGATCAGCAAGGGCGGCATCACCAGCCACACCCTGTTGGCGGAGGGTCTGGCGCTGGAGGCGGTGGAGTTGCAGGGGCAGCTGCTGGCTGGCTTGTCGCAGGTGCTGACGCCGGCGGCGGCGCCGGTGCCGCAGCTGCCGGTGGTCACCTTCCCCGGCAACCTCGGCGATGACGCCAGCCTGCGGCAGGTGTGGCGCCTGCTGGAGGCGGTGGACTGAGCACCGGGTTTGCCTGCCGGCCCTCGCTCAGCTGGCGCTCAGCTGGCGCTCGGTGGGCAGCCGCTCTGCTCCAGCAGCTGGATCGGGTGCAGCACCGGCAGCGGCCGGGGCGTGTCTGACAGATGGCGGCGCAGCTGCAGGCTGCAGCCGATGTTGGCGCTGACGGCCAGATCGGCGCCGGTGCCGCTCAGATCCTCGGCCTTGAGCCGGCCGAGGGCGGAAGCCTCCTCGGGTTGGACCAGGTTGTAGATGCCGGCGCTGCCGCAGCAGACCCCCGCCTCCCGCGCCTCCAGGATCTGCACGTGCGGGATCCGGCGCAGCAGCGCCCGCGGCTCCTCCCGCAGCCCCTGGCCGTGGAGCATGTGGCAGGCATCGTGGTACGCCAGCCGCAGCGGCCGCTCCGGCCCGGCGGGCTGACCATCGCTGTGGGTCAGCGGTTGCATCGCCGCCTCGAAGGCCTCGCTCAGCCCCACCGTGTGCAGGAATTCCTGGATGTCGGCCACCGGGGCGCGGAAGCTGGTGCCGATCAGCTCCGGCAGTTGTTTCAGGGTGTGGCCGCAGCCGGAGGCCGCCACCAGCACCGCGTCCAGCGGTTCGCTGCCGCCGGGGCGTCCTGGGCCGATCGCGGCCTCGAAGCTGGCGATCAGGGCGGTGGCCAGCTCCCGGGTCTGGTCGAGTTCGCCCTGGTGATGGGTGACGGCGCCGCAGCAGCCCTGGCCCGGCGGGATCACCACCTCGATGCCGTTGGCGCTCAGCACCGCCAGGGCGGCCCGGTTCACGGCCGGATCAAACAGCCGCTGCACACAGCCGAGCACCAGGCCGACCCGGTGGCGGCGGGGGCCGATCGCGGGCGTCAGCACCGGCAGGGCATCGCTGAAGGCCTCGGGTGCCAGGGGCGGCAGCAGCTGCTCCATCGCCTCCAGCTGCGGCCCGAGCAGGCGCGGCAGGCCGAGGCGGCGGCTGAAGGCCTGCAGCGGCGTGCCGGCATAGGCCCGCAGCGGTGTGAGCAGGGCCCGCAGGCGCTCGGGGTAGGGCAGCAGCGCGAACAGCAGGCGCCGCCAGCTGCGTTGGCCCGGGCTGCGCAGCTCCGGCGCGTTCAGCTTCGGGCGGGTCTCGGCCAGCAGCTGGTCGTAGCGCACCCCCGAGGGGCAGGCCGTGACGCAGGCGAAGCAGCCCAGGCAGCTGTCGAAATGGCTGGCGACGGTGGCATCGAGGCTGAGCTGACCGGCGTCGATCGCCTTCAGGGCGTGGATGCGGCCCCGGGGGGAATCCATCTCCGTGCCCAGCACCCGGTAGCTGGCGCAGCTCGTGAGGCAGAAGCCGCAGTGCACGCAGGGATCGGCGACGCCGGCCGGCAGGCCCGCGAGGCTGGGGAGGGGGCCGGATGCGGAATCCGGATCGGAGTGCAGGGACGCCATGGCCCGAGTCTGCCGGGCCACCTAGCCTCTGGCGAGCCTGCTGGACACCGATGGAGGCCCTGGCGCTGTTTCATGCCTACGTGGAGGCCTTCAACCGGCGTGATGCCGAGGCCCTGGCGGCGGTGTTCGCGCCGGATCTGATCTCGGTGCATCCGGGGGAGCCGGAGGTGGATGTGAACGCGGCGGCGCCGTTCGTGGAGAGGATGCTGGGCCTCTGGCCCCGCGGCCTCCACTACCGAATCCTGCGCGCCACCGGTCGGCCGCTCGGCGATGGTCTCAGTGAATCCTGGGGCGAGCTGCTGGTGTTCAACGCCGAGGGCAGGGTGGCGGCTTCGGAAGTGGTGATCTACAACGCCCGCGATGGCCGGGTCAGCCACACCTGGATCTACAAGGTGATGCCCCCGACCCATCCCGCCTACCGCGACGCTCAGCCCTAGGCCGGGCCCTGCAGCACGAAGCGGTAGCGCACATCACCGCGTCGCAGGCGTTCGATCGCCGTGTTGATCTCCTGCATCGGCAGCACCTCCGTCAGCGGCTGGATCCGGTGCCGGGCGCAGAAGGCCAGCAGCCGGGCCGTGTTGGCGGGCGTGGAGGTGAGCGAGGAGCGGAAGCTGAGGTTGCCTTTCACAAAGGGGAACAGCCGCAGCGGAATCGGCGTGGCACAGAGCCCGAGCTGATGCAGGCAGCCGCCCGGGGCCAGGCTGGCCACCACCGTGTCCCAGTCGAGGGCGTGGTCGCTGGTGTTGATGATCAGGTCGTAGGCGCCCTGCCGCTGGTTCAGCTCCGACAGCAGCTGCACCTGATGGGCGCCGAGGCGGAGGATCTCCTCGCTCTTGCTGCGGGAGGTGGTGATGCCGGTGACCTCGCAGCCCCAGGCCCGGGCCAGCTGCACGGCCAGATGGCCGAGGCCGCCCACGCCGATCACGGCCACGTGGGCGGTGGGGGAGATGCCGGCGCTGAACAGCGGCTCGAACACCGTCACCCCGGCGCAGAGCAGCGGGCCGGCACTGCTGGGATCGAGGCCTTCGGGTAGGGGAATCACCCAGTCCTGATGGGCCTTGACATGGCTGGCAAAGCCACCGGGGCGGCCCAGGATCGTGCTCTCGAAGCTGGCACAGAGGGTCTGGCGGCCGCTAAGGCAATAGGAGCAGTGCCGGCAGGTGCCGGCGATGAAGCCGAGGCCGCAGATCTGGCCCTGGCGCGCCGGATCCACCTCGCTGCCGACCGCCACCACCCGGCCCACCACCTCGTGGCCGGCCACCACCGCGGGGGCCTCGGCGGCCAGCGGCTCGTCGAGGTGGCCGAGATCGCTGTGGCAGAGGCCGCAGTAGAGCACCTCCAGCAGCACTTCATCGGCCCCTGGGGGTGTGATCGTCAGCTCCTGGCGGCTGAGGGGGCTGCCGCTGCCGCGGTTGCCCCAGACGGTGATCGTGGCCATCGCCAGAGATTGAGCCAGGTTTCCCAGTGCTAGTCACGGGGCCCAGGCCTGGCCACGGGCTCCAGGCTCCAGGCTTCAGCCGCCGAAGTGGCGGATCACGGCGTCGGCGAAACCGCTGCAGCTCACCGGCTCCACGGGCGGCTCCATCAGCCGGGCCAGGTCGTAGGTGACCTCACCGGCGGCGATGGCGGCGCTGAGGCCGGCGGTGATCAGATCCGCCGCCTCCTGCCAGCCCATGAATTCGAGCATCATCACGCCCGAGAGGATCACCGAGCCGGGGTTGATCCGATCGAGGCCGGCGTGCTTGGGGGCGGTGCCGTGGGTGGCCTCGAAGATGGCGGCGGTGTCGCCGATGTTGGCGCCGGGGGCCATGCCCAGGCCACCCACCACGGCCGCGGCGGCATCGGAGATGTAGTCGCCGTTGAGGTTGAGGGTGGCCAGCACCGAGTAGTCGGCGGGGCGGGTCTGGATCTGCTGGAAGATGCTGTCGGCGATCCGGTCATCGACCATCACCATCTGCTTCCACTGGCCCTTGCCATGGCTGGCGCCGATGGCCTCGATCACGCCCTGCACCTCCGCGCAGACGGCGGCTTTCTTTTCGGGGGTGAGGCTGTCGTAGCCGGGGTCGATCAGGCGGGCGTTGGCTTCGATGCTGAGGCCGGGCTCCTGCTCGAGGTTGCCGAGGATCCAGCTTTCGCGCTCGGTGATGCAGACGTCGCGGAATTCGGTGGTGGCCAGCTCATAGCCCCAGTCGCGGAAGGCCCCTTCCGTGAACTTCATGATGTTGCCCTTGTGCACCAGGGTGACGTGGCGCTTGTCGCCCTCCAGGCGCAGGGCGTGCTGGATCGCCTTGCGGATGTGGCGCTGGCTGCCGTGCTTGCTCACCGGTTTGATGCCGATGCCGGAGCCCGCAGGAATCTGGCGCTTGCCGAGCTTGCCGTTGGCCGGGATCACCACCTCATTGAGGTGCTTGATCAGCTCGAGGCAGACGGGATCGCTCGCTTCCCACTCGATCCCCATGTAGATGTCCTCGGTGTTCTCGCGGTAGACGATCACATCGAGGTCCTGGGGCCGCTTGTGGGGGCTGGGGGTGCCGGCGTAATACCGGCAGGGGCGCACGCAGCAGTACAGATCAAAGATCTGGCGCAGGGCCACGTTCAGGGAGCGGATGCCGCCGCCGATCGGTGTGGTCAGCGGACCCTTGATCGCCACGCCGTAGGTGCGGATCGCTTCGAGGGTGTCCTCGGGCAGGTACTGGTAGGTGCCGTAGAGGTCGCAGGCCTCATCGCCGGCATACACCTTGAACCACTCGATCCGGCGCTCGCCGCCGTAGGCCTTGGCCACGGCCGCATCCAGCACCTTCTGGGTGGCGGGCCAGATGTCGACGCCGGTGCCATCACCGCGGATGAAGGGAATGATCGGGTCGTTCGGCACCACCGGCTGACCGTTCTCGAAGCGGATGGCCGTGCCGTTGGTCGGTGCGGTCAGGTGGGTGAAGCTGCCGGCGGTGGTGGCCATGGGGACGTCGAAGGCGGTGGGGGAGAACTGCGTGGGCATCAGCCGACCATCGCTGGCGGAACCGGCGCGGGCCCGGCAGCATGGATCGATGGGCCGAGCCTAGGTTTCGGTCCCGACCCGTTCTGCTCAGGGGAAACGGATGAATGCGGCGGATCAGGCCCGATCACCCGAACTGGCCCAGGTGATCGCGGCCGTGATCGGTCGCTTCCGGCTGCACTTCCCGGCGGCGCGGGCCCACCTCTCGCCCTGGCGGGATGACCCGATCACCCGCGCCTGGAACGAGGAGGAAAGCCTGGATCTGGCCTTTCACTTTCCCGGCTGGAGTCCACGCACCCAGTGCCGCTCGCTGCTGATGCAGCTGCGCCTGATCCATCCTCCCGGCAACCAGAGCGGCAGCCCGCGGCCGCGGCTGATCGGGGTGCTGATGCGCGGCCTGACCACCGAATCGGAACGCTGGCGCCTGGCCACGGTGGGCGACTGGCAGCCCAGCGGCAGCCACCTGCCCCAGCCGGAGGTGGTGGAGCAGCTGCAGGCGCTCTGCCGGGAGCTGTTCGAGTTGTTTGCGGGCGCGGCGGATACCGATGCGGGCCCGGAGGAGGGGCCGGCGCAGCACCGCGCCGCCTGAGGCCCGTAACCCTTCGCAACCATCAACCCCTGCAGATCTCGCGAGCGCCCTAACTTCCGTGATCTGACCGAGCCGTCATCCGGACCGATGCCTGTTGCGCTTGCTTCCCAACTGCGGGAAGGGACCAAGAAGTCCCACACCATGGCGGAGAACACCGGCTTCGTGAGCTGCTTCCTCAAGGGAGTGGTCGACAAGGCCAGCTATCGCACCCTGGTGGCTGATCTCTACTTCGTGTATTCGGCGATGGAGGAGGCGTTCGCCCAGCTCCAGAGCCATCCGGTGGTGGGCCCGGTGGCTTTCCCTGAGCTGAACCGCCGCGAAACCCTCGAACAGGATCTGGCCTTCTACTTCGGTGCCGACTGGCGCAGCACGGTGCGACCGACACCGGCGGCGGCGGAGTACGTGGCCCGGCTGCAGCAGGTGGCGAGCGAGAGCCCTGAGCTGCTGGTCGGCCACCACTACACCCGCTACATCGGCGATCTCTCCGGTGGTCAGATCCTCAAGAACATCGCCCAGAAGGCGATGAATCTGGGCGATCACGATGGTCTGCGCTTCTACGAGTTCGATCGCATCCCCGACGAGAAGGGCTTCAAGACCCAATACCGCGCCACCCTCGACAGCCTGCCGATCGATCAGGCGATGGCCGATCGGATCGTGGAGGAGGCCAACCACGCCTTCCACCTGAACATGAAGATGTTCCAGGAGCTCGAGGGCAACCTGGTGGCCGCGATCGGCAAGGTGCTGTTCGGCTTCCTCACCCGTCGTCAGCGCGCCGGCAGCACCGAGGCTGTTGCCGCTTGAGCGGCGCTGGCTGTTGCTACTTGAACGGCCGGGGTTGCGGCAGAGTCGGCAGTGGTGGCTGAGTCGCGCTTGCGTCCCCTTCGCTTTCTGGTTCCCGGCACCACAGGGCGCTTCCGCTGCGGCGGCCTGCTGGTGGAGCTGCAGACCGCCCGGCTGACGGCCTCGCTGGCCGCCAGCGCGGTGGTCACCTACCGGCAGCGGGAGGAGGGGCTGGATTTCCTGCCGGATCTGCTTCGGCGCGAGCCGGCCCCCGGGCCGGCGCTCTGGATCGTGAGCTGGGGCTTTGATGTGCCGGACCTGCTGCGGCGTCTCCAGGGCCGGCCGGTGGCCTATCACGCCCACAGCAGCGGCTACGGCTTCGATCTGCCGCCGGGGGTGCCGGTGCTGGCGGTCAGCCGCAACACCCTCGGCTACTGGGGCAACCGGGCGCCGCGTCAGCCCCTGCATCTGCTGCCCAATGCCCTGGCGCCCCAGTGGCTGCGGCCGGTGGCGGTGGCGGCCCAGCGGCCGATCGATGTGCTCGTGCAGCGCCGCAAGTGCAGCGACTACGTGCTCAGGGAGCTGGTGCCGGCCCTGCGGCAGCGGGGGTTGCGGGTGGAGGTGCAGGACGGCTGGGTCGATGACCTGGTGGGCCTGTTCCACAACGCCACCGTGGTGCTCTACGACTCGGCCGATTACTGGCGCAGCCGCGGCGTCAGCGAAGGCTTCGGGCTGCCGCCGATCGAGGCCCTGGCCAGTGGCTGCGTGGTGTTCAGCAGCCTCAACCACGCCCTGGCCGACACCCTCGATCCCGGCCTGGTGGGCCATCAGATCGGTGCCGGCACCCTGGCGGCCGACCTCGATCGCATCAGCGCCGCCTGCGCCCAGCCCGCCGCCTGGCGGCCCGATCCGGCCCGCCTGGAGGCGCTGCTGGCTGAGTGCTCCGAGCCGGTGCTGCTGGAGCGCTGGCGGGCGGTGCTGGAGGCGGTGAACCAGCACTGGGATCGGCTGCTCGCGCCGGGTGCGGCGCCACCCCTGCGTGCACCCTCACCCTGGAGTCTGCGCCTGGCGCGGCAACGGCAACGGCTGGCTCACGCCGCCCGCCGCCTCGGTTTCTAGGTTGGGTGCCATGAGCGCTTTCCTCGCCGGCCTGAACGACGCCCAGCGGCAGGCCGTGGACCATCACGTCGGTCCGCTGCTGGTGGTGGCGGGGGCTGGCAGCGGCAAGACCCGTGCCCTCACCCATCGCATCGCCCACCTGATCGGCCAGCACGGCGTCGATCCGGCGGAGCTGCTGGCGGTGACCTTCACCAACAAGGCCGCTCGCGAGATGAAGGAGCGGCTGGAGCTGCTTCTGGCCCAGAAGCTGGCGCAGAGCCAGTTCGGGCAGCCGTTCACCACCCTGCCGCCGGTGGAGCAGCGTCTGCTGCGCTCGCGCATCTACCGCGAGGTGATCAAGGAGCTGTGGATCGGCACCTTCCACGCCCTGTTCGCCCGGCTGCTGCGCTTCGACATCGACAAGTTCCGCGATCCCGAGGGGCTGAGCTGGACGCGGCAGTTCTCGATCTACGACGAGAACGACGTTCAGACTCTGATCAAGGAGATCGTCACCCAGGAGCTGCAGCTCGACCCCAAGCGCTTCGAGCCGAAGAAGGTGCGCTGGGCGATCAGCAATGCCAAGAACCAGGGCTGGATGCCTGAGCAGCTGGAGGCCGATGCCGGCGGCGGCCAGCGCGGCAAGTTGATGGCCGACACCTACCGCCGCTACCGGCGGGCCCTGGCGGCCAACAACGCCCTTGATTTCGATGATCTGCTGCTGCTGCCGGTGCAGCTGCTGCGCCAGAACGCGGAGGTGCGCCACTACTGGCACCGCCGCTTCCGGCATGTGCTGGTGGACGAATACCAGGACACCAACCGCACCCAGTACGACCTGATCAAGCTGCTGGTGACCGATGGCCAGGATCCGGCCGCCTTCAACGACTGGAGCGGTCGCTCGGTGTTCGTGGTGGGGGATGCGGACCAGAGCATCTACAGCTTCCGGGCCGCCGATTTCACGATCCTGATGGGCTTACAGCAGGATTTCGGCGATGGAGCCGCCGATGACCGCACCCGCACGAAGGTGAAGCTGGAGGAGAACTACCGCTCCACCGCCACGATCCTGGAGGCGGCCAATGCCCTGATCGCCAACAACAGCGAACGGATCGACAAGGTGCTGCGGCCGACGCGCGGCGAAGGCGAACTGATCACCCTCACCCGCTGCGATGACGAGATCGCCGAGGCCGAGGCGGTGGTGCACCGGATGCGGATGCTGGAGGCGGCCCACCCCGATCTGAGCTGGGGCGACATGGCGACGCTTTATCGCACCAATGCCCAGTCGCGGGCCCTGGAGGAGGCGCTGGTGCGCTGGCGCATTCCCTACATCGTGGTGGGCGGCCTGCGCTTCTACGACCGGCGCGAAATCAAGGACGTGCTCGGCTATCTGCGCCTGCTGGTCAATCCGGCCGATACGGTCAGCCTGCTGCGGGTGCTGAATGTGCCCAAGCGCGGCATCGGCAAGACGACGATCGAGCGGCTCACCGATGCCGCCAACCAGCTCGGTGTGCCGCTCTGGGAGGTGGTGGGCGATCCGGAGGCGGTGCGCACCCTGGCCGGCCGCTCGGCCCGGGGGCTGCTGCAGTTCACCGAGTTGATCACCGATCTGCGCTCCCGGATCGAGGAGGCGCCCCCCTCGGAGCTGGTGCAGCGGGTGATGGAGCAGAGCGGCTATGTGGCGGAGCTGATCGCCGATGGCAGCGATGAGGCGGAGGAGCGACGCCGCAACCTGCAGGAACTGGTGAATGCGGCCCTGCAATACCAGGAGGAGAACGAAGAGGGCACCCTCGAGGGCTTCCTGGCTTCGGCGGCCCTGGCCAGTGATGCCGACAGCAAGGACACCGAGCAGGACCGGGTGACGTTGATGACGCTCCATGCCAGCAAGGGCCTGGAGTTTCCGGTGGTGTTCCTGGTGGGGATGGAGCAGGGGCTGTTCCCCAGCTACCGCTCGCTGGAGGATCCGGCGGCCCTGGAGGAGGAGCGGCGGCTCTGTTACGTGGGCATCACCCGCGCCAAGGAGCGGTTGTTTCTCTCCCATGCCAGCGAGCGCCGCCTCTGGGGCGGCATGCGCGAACCGGCGGTGCCCTCGGTGTTCCTCTCGGAGCTGCCGGAGGCGCTGGTGCAGGGCGACATCCCCCGCAGCGGTGGCGCCGCGATCCGCCGCGAGCAGCGCCTCGATCGCCTCACCCGCGTCGATCGTGAGGAATCGCAGCGGGTGGCGGCCGGTGGAGCGGCGGGCAGCCCCGCCAATGCCGTGCGTCGGCGGGCACCCCAGCGGAACTGGGCGGTGGGGGATCGGGTGCGCCACAGCAGCTTCGGCGAGGGCCAGGTGACGCACCTGTTCGGCTCGGGCGAGAAGATCTCGCTGGCGGTGAAGTTCGAAGGCCTGCCGCCCAAGATCCTCGACCCCCGCCTGGCGCCGATCGAGCCGCTCTGAGGGGGCTGGTGGCCACCGCTAGCGTTCCTGGATGGTGAACACGGCCACGCCCTTCAAGCCACCGGTGATCCCCTGGATCGCCCCAGAGCCGCTTCTGGCGACCGATCAGCTTGATCCAGGCCCTGGCCTTGACCCCGGGGCCTTGCATGCCGCCCTGGAACGCCTGCTGGCCCTGGTGGGGGGGGTGCAGGCCCTGGTGCTGTTCGGCTCCAGGGCGCGGGGAGAGGCCCGCCTGGATTCCGACCTCGATCTGGCCGTGATCCTGCAGGAAGCGCAGCTCTCTCCCGAACGGAAGGCCGCGTGTTGGCGCTGCTGCCGTCAGGCGATCGGAGCGCTCGGGGTCGGTGTCGATCTGGTGGTGGTCGGTGCGGCTGATGCCCGGCGGCTGAGCGGCTCCCGCTGGCATGTGCTCGGCGATGTGGCCCGGGAGGGTCGGGTGCTCTTCAGCGCCGGCGGCTGATGTCTCCTTCCGATGACGCGCTGATGATGCTGGCGATCGTGCATCGCCATCTGCGCAGCCTGAGACTGGGGCTTGATCCCGCCTATCCGGAGGAGGACTGGGGTTTCACGGCTCAGCAGGCGGTGGAAAAGATCCTCAAGGCCTGGATCGTGCTGGCTGACCGTCAGGTGCCTCGCACCCATGATCTGGCGGATCTGCTGGCGCTGGCCGGCATCAGCCTGGAACCGGAGCTGCTGGCGCTGCAGGTGTTTGCCGTGGAAGCCCGCTACGAGGAGGGGCCCTTCCCGTTGCCGGCGGAGCGCCAGCTGTTGCTGAAGGCGATTGAGCGCCAGTGCCGGCGTTGTGCTGAGGCCGTGGCTGCCGGCGGTGATCAGGGCGCGGTTGCGCCAAGCTGAGCGCATTGATGCGAGGCGACAGGCCGGGTGGCCAAGGATCCCGCGGGCTTTGAACAGCTGCTGCCACCGGCGGTGGCGGCATCCCTGGCGGCGGCGCTGGCCAGCGAGCCCGGCCCGCCGCGGCTGGCCCTGGTGGGTGGCGCGGTGCGCGACTGGCTGCTGCACCGGGTCCATCGCGATCCCTGGCGCGGCCTGCCGGATCTCGATCTGGTGGTGGCGGAGCGGGAGCCCCAGGCCCCGGCCTCAGGCCCGCCGCCGGCCCATCGCCTCGCCCAGGCCCTGCAGAGGCTGCAGCCCGAGGCGCTGGGCTTCTGCCGCCTGCATGCCGCCTACGGCACGGTGGAACTGGAGCTGCATGGGGTGCTGCTGGATCTGGCCAGTGCCCGCCAGGAGCACTACCCGCTGCCGGCGGAGAACCCGGTGGTGCGCCAGGGGGCTCTGGAGTCCGATCTGGCCCGCCGCGATTTCAGCATCAATGCGATGGCGCTGCTGCTGGAGGGATCGGGCACCGCGGAGCCGGTGCTGCTCGATCCCCACGGCGGCCGCCAGGATCTGGCGCAGCGGCAGCTGCGCTTCCTGCATGGCGCCAGCCTGCGCGATGACCCGACCCGGTTGCTGCGGGCGGCCCGCTATGCGGCCCGGCTCGGGTTTGAGCTGGCGCCGGAGAGCCGCCGCCAGGCTGCGGAAACCCTGAAGGCCTGGCCCTGGCCCTGGCGGCCGGGCGATGACCCCGCCCAGGCGCCACCGGCCCTGGGAACCCGCCTGCGGATGGAGCTGGAGCTGCTGCTGGAGCGGGAGCCCTGGCCGAGCGCCCTGGCGGCCCTGCAGGCCTGGGGCGGTCTGGTGCTGCTTGATCCGGCCCTGCAGGCCGATCAGGGCTGGCGGCGGCGGCTGCAGCGCGCTGGGCGCCTGGGGCTGCCGGCCGAGGCGGCGCTGCTGGTGCTGGCGGCGGATCCGCTGGCGGTGGCGGAGCGGCTGCAGCTGCCCCATCGTCAGCACAAGCTCCTCGCCCAGGTGCAGGAGCTGAGAGCGCGGTTGGCGGCGATCGAGGCGCGGCCGCTCGATCCGGCCGGCTGGTGCCAGATCCTGGAG
>JBEDHF010000145.1:0-5683 GCA_041174245.1 Cyanobacteriota bacterium | reverse complement strand
TATGCCGACAGCGGCACCGGGCAATACCAGCTGCTGGCCGCTGAAGCTGCCGCTCCGACCCCGGGATATTCGACCGTCACGGGCTACGGCGAAGCCAGCGTCAAGCGCGCCCTGGAAGCGATGCTGAACACCACCCTGCCCAGCATTACCGATCTGGGCGGGATCTTCTGGGGCCTGGATCGTCTCGGCGCCCCTGAGGCCTGGAGTGCCGGGTACACCGGCAGCGGCATCACCGTGGCGGTGGTCGACACCGGCGTGGATTACACCCACAGTGATCTTGACGGCAACATCTGGATCAACAGCGGTGAAATCGCTGGCAATGGCATCGATGACGACGGCAATGGCTATATCGATGATGTGCGCGGTTGGAACTTCGATGCCAACACCAACAACGTGATGGATGACAACAGCCACGGCACCCATGTGGCTGGCACCATCGCCGGTGAAAACAACGGCGTTGGCATCACCGGCGTGGCCTACAACGCCAGAATCATGGCGGTGAAAGTGCTCAGCGCCAGCGGCAGCGGCACGCTCACGGCCGTTGCCAACGGCATCCGCTATGCCGCCGATAACGGCGCCAAGGTGATCAATCTCAGCCTCGGTGGTGGCGGCAGCGCTGATCTGCTGGCCGCCGTCAGTTACGCCACCTCCCGCGGTGCCGTGGTGGTGATGGCCGCCGGCAACGAAGCGGCCGCGAGCCCCAGCTATCCCGCCGCCTATGCCCAGTCCTATGGCCTGGCGGTCGGCGCCATCGACAGCGCCGGCAACCTCGCCTCCTTCTCGAACCGGGCCGGCAGTACCCAGCTCGACTACATCACCGCGGCTGGGGTGAGTGTCTATTCGAGCGTGCCTGGCGGCGGCTATGCCAGCTACAGCGGCACCTCCATGGCCACACCGCACATCGCTGGAGCGATGGCCCTGCTGCAACAGGCCAACATCCAGAACAACAAGGGGCTATCCGTGGCTGCTCTGGAGACCCTGATCACCAGCAGCGCCAGCAACATGGTCACCGCCGCAGCCGCGGATGCACTGCGCACGAACTCCACAACCAGCCCAGGCACGCTCCGGAGCAGCACCCTGACCAACGAGAACGATGGGGGCAAAGCACCGCTGCAGGACGGTGAAGCTCCCTGGGCGAAGGAGGAACAGAGCCCCACAACCGCTGCAAACGCCCTGAGCGACAGCCCGATGGGCGAGCCGCTGCGATTCGATTCCAGGTCCCTGACCGCTGTTGGGCTCGGCGAAAGCCCCCAGTCCAAGGCCCGCCTCAGCGGCGCAGGCCCGGCCTCACTGCCTGAGGTGATGGTCAGCACCATCACAAGCCTCAGCAGCGGCCGCCGCTTCAGCATCGCCAGGACTGATCCGCTGACGGGCCTCCACCACGACCGCGACAGCGCTCTGAACCCATGGACCCTGGCCCCCGTCTGATCCCTTGGCTGGCCGCTGCCGCCAGCGTTCTGGTCCCATGCTTTGGTGACGCCGCCCTGGCAAACCAGCCCTCCGCCTCTGGGGCCGGAGCACTCGTGCTGGAGGGCTCGGTGGTGGTGATCCGCGGCAACCAGCTGCCGGGCCCGCGCCGGATCGAGCCAAGCCCAGCCTCGGCATGCACCGTGATCGCCGTGGCAGGAGCGGTGATGCCGCTGCAGCCCGGTCAGGCCCTGCTGCCGGCCCGGGCCCTGAAGGCGCCGATCCTGGCCCGGGTCCGATGCAACCGTCAGGGCCGTTTTCGGCTGACCCTGCCGGCTCCGGCCCGCTGGCCGATCAGGCTGGCTGGCACCCCAAGGCTGACCCTGATGCTGGAGGTTCCCGGGGGCTACTACCTCAACCACTTTGATGGCGAGGGCCAGTTTGTAGCGCTCGGGCTGCCGCTGGCCTCGGATCGGGCCCCGATCACCCTGCGGGATGACCGTGACGCCGTTCAATGACCGAACCAGGGCGAGCCTGAACAGCCTGAAGCCGACCACAACAGCCGAAGGCCGGCCCTTGAGCCGCCCTTTCTGGCAAGGGCGACTGGTCGTTGACGCTCCATGGGGCTGAAGCCATAACGAAAGGGAACCACACCAAGACGATGGGCACCAGCGCTTCGGAGGACGATCAGGAGTTTCTGCTGCGGGCCGCCTCGGTGTTTGAGCCAGAACGGAACCTGAGCCATCAGCGGCAACTGTTCCTTGAAACCTGGAGCCTTCTGGCGCAGCAGGATCGTCAGCAGGCGGTGCTGCTGTGGCGATCGGATCAGGCAAGGGGTGCCGAGACGGCGGCAACAGACGGGACCGCAAGCCTTCCGGATTCGGCGGCCAGGGAAGCAGCGGCTGATGCCGCGGCCAGCGATCCAGACTTTCTGCTGCGCGCTGCCAGCGTGTTCGACAGCGACAGCGCAGCGCCCCACCAGCGCGCGATGTTCGGCAAGGTATGGGCGCAGATCAGCCCTGGGGTCAGGAGCGGCTGGTCAACCTCTGGCGTCAGCCCGAGCCGCTCAGCGTTCCGGCCCAGGCCACCCCCCTTGGGCGGGAGGTCCCGGAGGAAGGGCTGGCCCTGATCAGAACCTTCGAGGGGTATGCCAAGGCCCGCCCGGATGGCAGCGCCGAGGCCTACCCGGATCCGATCACCGGCTGGCAGCTGCCAACGATCGGCTTTGGCACCACCCGCTACCCCAACGGTCAACGGGTGAAACAGGGGGACGTGATCAACCGCGCGCAAGCCGAGGCCTACCTCAAGACCGATGTCGAGGATCAGTGCCGTCCGGCGCTGGAGCGGATCCCCACCTGGGGGCAGATGAACAGCTACCAGCGCAGCGCCCTGTACTCCTTCGCCTACAACCTCGGTCCTGGGTTCTACGGCGGCGACGACTTCGCCTCCATCACCCGGGTCTGTGACAGCCCGGAACGCTGGAATGACAAGGCCTGGGTGAGCGAGCAGTTCGTCAAATACCGAAATCCCGGCTCTGCAGCCGAAGCTGGCCTCAGGCGCCGTCGCCAGGCGGAAGCCGATCTCTTCTGCAAGCAGGGCTGATTCTGCTGACAGGGCTGATCCAGCACCAGGCCCACAGCAGTCGAGCCCATGTGGCTCAGCTTAAGAGCAGCAGCGCTTCAGCGGCTCATGGCCAACATGCGCTCAATCGGAGCCAGGGCCTGCAATCGCAGGCTCTCTTCCAGCTCAATCGACGGCGTCAGGGTCTGCAGGCAGCGCCAGACCTTCTCCAGGGTGTTCATGCGCATGTAGGGGCAGGCATTGCAGCTGCAGCCATCCAGCCCAGGCACATCAAAAAACTGCTTCTCTGGCAGACGCCTCCGCATCTGATGCAGGATTCCAGGCTCGGTGAGCACCAGAAAGGTCTGGCAATCGCTCGTTTCGGCGTGCTGCAGGAGCTTGCTGGTGGAGCCGATGAAATCAGCCAGATCGAGAAGATGTTGCTCACACTCGGGATGGGCGATCACTTCGGCCTCGGGATGGGCCAGCTTCAGTTCCAGCAGCGCCTGCTCACTGAAGGTTTCATGAACGATGCAACTGCCAGGCCAGAGGGTGAGCGAGCGGCCGCTCTGGCGTTCCACCCAGCGACCGAGGTTGCGATCGGGTGCAAATAGAATCGGGCGATCGGAAGGAAGCTGCCGCACCAGATCGACGGCATTGCTGCTCGTACAGATCAGATCGCTCTGGGCCTTCACCGCCGCCGAGCAATTGATGTAGCTGACGACGATGTGATCGGGATGGTCCGCGCGGAAGCGGGCAAAGGCGTCGCCGGGGCAGGCATCCGCCAGGCTGCATCCAGCCTCGCGATCAGGAAGGACCACCGTCTTGCCGGGATTGAGAATCTTGGCCGTTTCGGCCATGAAGTGAACGCCGCAGAAGACGATCACCTCGGCCTCGGTGCTGGCGGCCTTGCGGGACAGCTCCAGCGAGTCGCCGATGAAATCGGCGATGTCCTGAATCTGGGGATCCTGGTAGTAATGCGCCAGGATCACGGCCTTGCGTTCCTGGCGCAGGACATCGATCGCGCCCGGCAGATCCGCAGGCACAGCCGCTGGATCGGCGCTGCCGCCAGGGCTGAAGATGATCGGTGCCGCCGTGGACACAGGGCGAAGGGAGGTCAAGGCGGCCGGATCCCCATCTCAGGCAGGATGGAACCAGCCTAGGCATCCGGGTTGGCAGAGCTGCGCATCGCCATTGCCGGTGACCTTCACGGCGCCTGGGACGACGACGACGAGGCGTTACTGGAGCAACTGCGCCCGGATGCCCTGCTGGTGGTGGGGGATCTGGGGGACGGGCAGGTGCTGCCAACCTCCAGGCTGTGCCGGCTCAACCTGCCGATGGCCTGCATCCTCGGCAACCACGACAGTGGCCGCGACGCCAGTGGTCGCACCCTGCGGCGGCAGCTTGATCTGCTCGGTGCGCGGCACTGCGGCTGGGGACTGCGCCTGCTCGTCCCCCCGGGCCTGGCGGTGGTCGGAGCCAGACCGGTGAGCGCCGGTGGCGGCTTTCATCTCAACCAGGCGGCGCGCTCGATCTACGGACCGGTGACCCTGGAGGAATCGGCCCGGCGGATCGTCAACGCTGCCAGCCAGGCGCCTGCCGAGCTGCCGCTGGTGGTGCTGGCCCACTGCGGTCCGAGTGGGCTGGGCAGTGAGCCCGGCGACCCCTGCGGTCGGGACTGGAAAGCACCGGCCTGCGACTGGGGCGATCAGGACCTGGCGATTGCGATTCAGCAGATTCAGCGTCAGCGCTCCCTGCCGCTGGTGGTCTTCGGCCACATGCACCATGCCCTCAGGCGGGGCCAGGGGGAGAGACGCTCGATCCAACAGGACCGCCACGGCACCGTGTACCTCAACGCCGCCTGTGTGCCCCGGCATGGCATCGATGGTCAGGGCCGTCACCTGCGTCATTTCAGCTGGGTGGAGCTTGACGGAGACCATCTGACGCTGGCCAGCCATCGCTGGTACGACCGCGAGGGCCACCTGCTCTACGAGCAGACCCTCTTCAGGCAGCCCCTGAGCCAACCAGGCCTGAGCGCCAGCGGCACGTGCTGATCTACGTGTGCAACAGCGCCCATGGCTATGGCCATGGCTCCCGCACCGCCGCCATGCTGTGCGAACTGGCCAGACGCCGTCCGAATTGGCGGCTGGTGCTGTCGACGACGCTTCCCAGCGACTTTCTCCAGCTGGCCTATGGGCCGGTCGTGATCGAGCATCGCCCCTGCCGCTGGGACGTGGGCGTGATCCAGGCCGATGCCCTGGGCTCGGATCCAGGCGCCACGCTGGCGGCTCTCGCTGCCCTGGAGGTCAGCCTGCCAGCCCAGCTGGAACGTGAGGCCCGCTGGCTGGCGGAGCAAGCCGAGCCGGTGCTGATCCTGGCGGATGTGCCACCCGCTGCGGCGCTCCTGGCAGCACGGATCCAGGCGCCCCTGGTCTGGCTGGCCAGTTTCGGCTGGGATGCGATCTACCGGCCGATGGGGGAGGCCTTCCAGCCCTGGGCGGAGCAAGCGGAAGCCCTCTACCGGCAAGGCGATCGCCTGATCGCCTGTCCCCTGGCGATGGCCTTCGACTGGAAGCTGCCGACCGCAAGGATCGGTCTGACGGCGGGACGCCCCCGGCACGATGCAGAGACGCTGCGGCGGCGCCTCGATCTGCCGTTGGATCGCCAGCGCTTTGTGCTCGTCAGTTTCGGCGGACTGGGCCTGGCCATCGCACCG
>JBEDHF010000144.1:0-4878 GCA_041174245.1 Cyanobacteriota bacterium | reverse complement strand
TTACCGGGCCCAGCAGGCGTCCCTGCCTACCGGCAGCACGGGGGGGGTGGGGCCATGAGTCCGCTGATCGGTCTGTTTGACAGCGGCCTGGGCGGATTGACCGTGCTGCGGCAGCTGCTGGCGCGCCGGCCCCGCCAGCGCTGCCTGTACCTGGGCGACACGGCACGGGTGCCCTACGGCCAGCGCTCACCCGAGGAGATCCGCGCCATCGCTGCCGAGGTGGTGCGCTGGCTGCATCGGCAGGGGGTGGAGCTGCTGGTGATGGCCTGCAACACCACCAATGCCCTCGCCTTCGACATCGCCGTTGCCGAAGCTGGTGTGCCGGTGGTCGGCCTGATCGATAGCGCCGCCTCCGTGCTCAACAGCCAGCGGGTCGGTGTGCTCGCCACCAGCGCCACCGTCGCCAGCGGCGCCTACAGCCGGGCGATCCGCGCCAACCATCCAGCCGCCAAGGTGGTGGAGGTGGCCTGTCCGGCCTTTGTGCCCCTGATTGAGGCCGGTGAACTCGAAGGCCCCAGAATCGAGCAGGCTGCCCTGGAGTATCTCGAGCCGCTGCTGCAGGCCGGTGTCGAGAGCGTGGTGCTGGGCTGCACCCACTACCCGTTGCTGGCGCCGTTGCTGCAGCGCCTCCTGCCCGAGGCCGTGCGCCTGGTGGATCCGGCCGAGGCCACGGCCCATCGGCTCGTGGCCCTGCTCGGAGCGATGGGGGATGGCCCCACCGCCGGTCAGCCGCGGCAGCAGGGAGCGTTGGATCCGCTCGTGGAGTGCCGTTTCTGCGTCACCGGCACCGCTTCGGCCTTTGCCCAGGCGGCGGCGCCCCTGCTCGGCCGGCAGCCGGCTGTTGAGCAGGTCGACCTGCGGTCGATGGGGCAAGCCTTCTAGGATCGCCGCACCGGTTGGGTTTCATGGCAACGGTCGCAGAATTGCTCCAGCCGGTCGAGGCCGACCTTGATGCGCTCCTGGCGGATCTGCGCACCTTGATCGGGGCCGGCCATCCGATCCTTCAGGCGGCGGCTGAACACCTGTTCAGTGCCGGCGGCAAGAAGCTGCGTCCCGGCATCGTGCTGCTGATCTCGCGGGCCATCAGTGCCGACGGTCAGTTCACGCCACGGCATCGGCGGCTGGCTGAGATCACCGAGATGATCCACACGGCCTCGCTCGTGCACGACGATGTCGTCGATGAGGCCTCCACCCGCCGTGGTGTGGCCACGGTGCACAGCCGTTTCAACCATCGCGTGGCGGTTCTGGCTGGCGATTTTCTCTTCGCCCAGGCCAGCTGGCACCTCGCCAATCTCGATGATCTCGAGGTGGTGAAGCTGCTGAGCCGCGTGATCATGGACCTGGCCGATGGTGAGGTGCGCCAGGGCCTGTTCCGGTACGACACCGGCCAGAGCTTCGAGACCTATCTCGAGAAGAGCTATTGCAAAACGGCCTCGTTGATCGCCAACAGCGCCCGCGCCGCCGGCGTGCTCAGCGGTCTGCCGGCCGAGCATCTGGATGCGCTTTACACCTTCGGGCGTCAGCTTGGCCTGGCCTTCCAGGTGGTGGATGACATCCTCGACTTCACCGGCAGCGACCAGCAGCTCGGCAAGCCCGCCGCCAGCGATCTGGCCTCGGGCTATCTCACGGCGCCCGCCCTCTATGCCCTGGAGGAGCGTCCGGCCCTGGCTGGTCTGATCGAGCGTGAATTCAGCCAGGAGGGTGACCTCGAGCAGGCCCTTGAGCTGGTGCGTGGTTGTGAGGCGATCGCCCGCTCCCGCAGCCTGGCCGAGGGCTTTGCCCGCGAAGCCCGCGAGGCCCTGCAATGGCTGCCTCCGTCGGATTGCCGCAGTGCCCTGCTGCAGCTTCCCGACTTCGTGCTCAGCCGGCTCTACTGAACCCCTGGCTGTCGCCTCCCAGCCCGGGGCGCCAGGGTTGTGAGCGTGTTGCAGGCAGACTCTTGCCAGGCTCTTTTGTTTGGCTCCTCTGGCCTCGTTCGGCTCGGCTCTCGCCTGATCCGGCTCAGAGCCTGACGTCGTTGAGGCTGTCGAGCCAGATCACCTCGCTGGGGTAGTCGGCCGGGGTCAGCCCTGCGGGGGGGAGCACATGCACGCGGCAGCCGGCCCGGACGGCGGCGGTGGCTCCGGCTGGGGAATCCTCGAAGGCCCAGCACTGGCGGGCGTCGACCTGGAGCCGGGCGGCGGCGAGCAGAAACACATCCGGTGCCGGTTTGCCAGCGCCCAGCTCCGGGTCATCGCCGTGGACCCGCATCGTGATCAGCGCCAGCCAGGGGTGGGGGGTGCTCTTGTGGGCCACGGCCGCGCTGGAACTGCTGGTGGCGAGCGCCATCGGAATCTGCAGGGCGCTGCAGCGCTCCAGCAAGGAGCGCGCGCCATCGATCGGCGGCGCCTGCAGCATCAGGGCTTCGGCGATCGGCTGGCGCACCGCCAGCAGTGCCTGCACCGACGGCACCGGCAAGGCGGCGGCATCCATCCACTGGCGCACCTGCTCGGCGCAGTCGAGGCGGCGACGACCCCGCAGCTGCAGCAGTTGCTGGCGCGATAGATCGGCGCCGAAGTGACGGGCCGCCTGCTGCCAGGCCTGGCCATGCAGGGGCTCGGTGTCGAGCAGCAGACCGTCGAGGTCAAAGAGGCAGGCGGCAGGTCGGGTCATGGCCGGCGCAGGGACGGTTCAGCGCAGGGTGAGTCAAGTCTGTCAGGCAGGCGCCCGACCAGGCGGTGGCGGCGGCCTGTCTCAGTCGGTGCGATCCCAGCCCTGGCGCCGGTTCTTTCTGCCCATCTGCGCTTGAATGGCGCCGACGATCGAGCCTGCCTGCCTCCGATGACCGACGCGTCGCATCCCGCTGCCCCCGCTTCGGTGACGATCGAATCGGTGCTCCAGGAGCAGCGTCTGTTTCCGCCGCCGGCAGCCCTTGCCGCTGAGGCTGCGATCGGTTCCCTGGAGGCCTATCGGGCCCTCTGGGAGCGTGCGGCGGCCGATCCCGATGGCTTCTGGGGTGAGGCGGCCAGGCGCGAGCTGCACTGGTTCGAGCCCTTCCACACGGTGCTCGACTGGAGCAACCCGCCCTTCGCGCGCTGGTTCGAAGGCGGCACCACCAACCTCGCCTACAACTGCCTCGATCGCCACCTGGCGGGCCCCCGGGCCGAGAAGACGGCCCTGATCTGGGAAGGGGAGCCCGGCGACACCCGCACCTTCAGCTACCGCCAGCTGCACGCCGAGGTGTGCAAGGCCGCCAATGCCCTCAAGGCGCTCGGTGTGGGCAAGGGCGATCTGGTGGCGCTTTACATGCCGATGGTGCCGGAGGCGGCGATCGCGATGCTGGCCTGTGCCCGCATCGGTGCCCCCCATTCGGTGGTGTTCGGTGGCTTTTCGGCCGATGCCCTGCGCGATCGCCTGATCGATGGCGAGGCGAAGCTGGTGATCACCGCCGATGGCGGCTTCCGCAAGGACAAGCCGGTGCCGCTGAAGCCTGCGGTGGATGAGGCCTTGGCCGCCAACGGCGGCGCCCCGAGCGTGGAGCATGTGCTGGTGGTGCGTCGCCTGGCGGGTGCCGGCGGCGACTGCGCCATGGCGGAGGGTCGTGACCTGTGGTGGCACGAGCTCGTCGATGGCCAGAGCAGCGACTGCCCGGCCGAGCCGATGGCGAGCGAAGACCGCCTGTTCGTGCTCTACACCTCCGGTTCCACCGGCAAACCGAAGGGGGTGGTGCACACCACCGCCGGCTACAACCTCTGGGCCCATCTCACGTTCCAGTGGATCTTTGACATCCGTGAGGACGACATCCACTGGTGCACCGCCGATGTGGGCTGGATCACCGGCCACAGCTACATCGTTTATGGGCCGCTCTCCAATGGCGCCACCACGGTGATGTACGAGGGGGCACCACGCCCCAGCAAGCCCGGGGCCTTCTGGGAGGTGATCCAGAAGCACCGCTGCACGATCTTCTACACGGCGCCGACGGCGATCCGGGCCTTCATGAAGAGCGGCCGTGAGGTGCCGGATCAGTACGACATGAGCAGCCTGCGGATCCTCGGCACCGTGGGCGAACCGATCAACCCCGAGGCCTGGATCTGGTATCGGGATGTGATCGGCGGTGATCGCTGCCCGATCGTCGATACCTGGTGGCAGACCGAGACCGGTGGCGTGATGATCAGCCCCCTGCCGGGCGCTACGCCCACCAAGCCGGGGTCGGCCACGCTGCCGTTGCCGGGGATTGTGGCCGATATCGTCGACAAGGACGGTGTGTCCCAGGCGGCCGATCAGGGCGGGTATCTGGTGATCCGTCGGCCCTGGCCCGGGATGATGCGCACGGTGCATGGCGATCCGGAGCGATTCCGCAGGAGCTACTGGGAGGAGATCCGCCCGGCCGATGGCACCTGGCTCTACTTCGCCGGCGATGGCGCCCGCCGCGACAGCGATGGGTACTTCTGGGTGATGGGCCGCGTCGATGACGTGATCAATGTGAGCGGCCATCGCCTGGGCACGATGGAGATCGAGAGCGCCCTGGTGAGCCATCCGGCCGTGGCTGAGGCGGCGGTGGTGGGCCGTCCCGACGACCTCAAGGGTGAAGGGATCGTGGCCTTTGTGACCCTCGAAGCCGGCCGCAACGGCGATGAGGCCCTGAACGCCGAGCTGCGCGCCCATGTGGGCAAGGAGATCGGCCCGATCGCCCGGCCGGATCTGATCAAGTTCACCGATGCCCTGCCCAAGACCCGCAGCGGCAAGATCATGCGCCGGCTGCTGCGGGCCCTGGCCTCTGGCCAGGAGGTGAGTGGCGACACCAGCACCCTCGAGGATCGCTCGGTGCTCGATGCCCTGAGGGTCTGAGGGCTACTCCAACCCAGGAGCGACCGGCTCAGAGTGTTGCCCCTTGGAGAC
>JBEDHF010000143.1:0-3843 GCA_041174245.1 Cyanobacteriota bacterium | reverse complement strand
CTCCCTGGTGGCGGCTGGGGCCACGGCCTTGGCGGTCGTGGCGCGCTTCCCCGATGACATCGGCAGTGAGGCCCTGGCGGCCTACCGGCAGGGCTCAGGGGTGGATGCTCTGGCGGGCGCTGAAGCCGTGATCAGCCATCTGCTCAGCAGCCGCTTCTCGCTTCCCTGCGCCCATGCTCCAGCACTTGCACCGTTGCCACTGGAACCCGATCTCGATCCGCGGGCGGCCGCTGAGGAGCTCGGCCATACCTTCCTGCCCTGTGTGCTGGTCGGTCTCAGCCGTGCGCCGACCTTGCTGGCCCCGCAGGCCTTCCGTGCCGGTGATCTGGCGGCGGATCAGCTCGGCGCGGTGGTGGTGCCGGCAGGGGCCCTGGGCGGCGAGGCCGTGCTGGCGGCCCAGTCCCGTGGCGTGCCCCTGATCGTCGTCACGTCCAACCGTTCTGTGTTGTCGGTCGATGCCGAGGCCCTGGGGCTTGGCGTCGAGGCTCCTGTGCTCATGGTCGACAGCTACGCCGAAGCCGCTGGACTGGTGCTGGCTCTGCGCGAGGGGATCAGCCCGGCGGCACTGCAGCGTCCGCTGCGTCCCCTGCCGCGCTGACCCTTCAGCCTTCCAGAAGCGGCCGGATCAGCGAGCCGCGATCGGCATCCGCCAGCCGCTTCCAAAGGCCCGTCGGCTGACCTTGATCAGGGGCGGCGCCTGGCGCCTTTTGAATTCCGCCCGGCGCAGCAAGCCATCGATGCGACTGGCCAGGCCTGGATCGATGCCTTCGGCCACCAGATCCTCCGGGCTGCGCAGGTCCTCGATGTAGGCCTTCAGCACCCGGTCGAGCAGGGGGTAATCGGGCAGCGAATCGCTGTCCCGCTGATCCGGCCGCAGTTCGGCGCTTGGTGGTTTGGTCAGGATCGCTTCGCCGATCAAGGGTTCGTCGGCGGGCAGGCCAAGCTCCCGACGGCAGGCGGCGGACTCGGGGCTGTCCAGCCAGCTGCAGAGGGAGAAGACGGTGGTCTTGTAGAGATCGCCGATCACGGCCAGACCACCGTTCATGTCGCCATAGAGCGTGCAGTAGCCCACCGCCAGTTCCGACTTGTTGCCGGTGCTCAGCAAGAGATGGCCCTGCTGGTTGGCGAGCGCCATCAGCAGGGTGCCACGAATCCGCGACTGCAGGTTTTCGGCGCTCACGCCGGTGGTCCCACCGCTCAGAACCGGGGCAAGGCTCTGATCAAACCGCTGCATCAGGGGGGAGATCGGCACGGTGGCGTGCCTGATCCCCAACCGCTTGGCCAGAGCCAGGGCATCGTCGATCGATCCCCGCGAGCTGTAAGGCGACGGCAGCAGCAGGGTCTGCACCTGGTCGGGGCCGAGGGCGGCGGCGCCGATCGCCGCCACCAGGGCGGAGTCGATGCCGCCACTGAGGCCGAGCAGGGCCGTCCGAAAGCCGCACTTGCGGGCGTAATCCGCCACACCAAGCACCAGCACCCGGAACAGTGGCTCAAGCGCCTGCGGCGTCGCTGCCGCCAACCCGCTGCTGCCGGCGTCAGGCGCCTGATCTGCGGGGGCCGGCGCCTGCCAGATCTGCACCGCCTCCTTGGTCAGCGGCAGCTCGGCCACCAGGGCGCCGTTGCTGGCCACCACGAAGCTGGCGCCATCAAACACCAGCTCGTCGTTGCCCCCCACCTGGTTCACATAGACCACGGGGCAGCCCAGTCGCCGGGCTGCTGCCCTCGCCAGCTGCTGGCGTTGCTCGGCCTTGCCGAGGCCGAATGGCGACGCGGAGAGATTGAGCAGCAGCTCGGGTCGCAGCGGTTGCAGGGCTTCGATCGGGTCGGGGCCCTGCAGCCGTTGGCCGGCGATGTCCGGTTCCACCCACAGGTCTTCGCAGATGGTCAGGCCCAGGCGCCAGCTCCTGCCATCCAGGCTGAGCTCCAGCAGGGAGGGCTCGCTGGCGGGTCGGAAATAACGGCGCTCATCAAAGACGTCGTAGCTGGGCAGCAGGTGCTTGCGGGCCACCACCCGCCACTGACCGCCCTGGATCAGGGCCACGGCGTTGTGCAGATGGGGAAGCTGGGCATCGGCGCACGGCTCGACGATCCCCACCAGCACCGCCAGGGCTGGATCGAGGCGCTGGCTGAGCTGACCCAGCAGGCGCTGCTGCCGTTCCACCAGGGCCGGCCGCAGCAGCAGATCGCGGGGCGGATAGCCCCAGAGCATCAGCTCGGAAGCGACCAGCAGCTGGGCTCCCTGGCCCACCGCTTCGGCGCAGGCCGCCTCCAGTCTGGCGCCGTTGCCCTCCAGGTCGCCCACCAGGGGATTGAGCTGGGCCAGGGCAAGGCGCATCAGGGGCTCCCAGGGGCTTCTCTGGAACCGTAGAGCCTGCGCACCACCGGGCGAATGGCGGCGGGGATCAGGGCAAGCGCCTCCGGCGCCTCGGCGCCCAGCTCCCGGATCCGGGAGCTGGCGCTGGCGGCGAGAGCAAGCGGCAGCACCTCGACGTCAGCCCCTAGGGCGCGCAGGCGCTCCAGATCCGCCACCGCCAGCGGCCAGCCCTGGCGGGGGATCACCGCCAGCCGTAACTGCGGCAGCAGCTGGTCGGCGGCACGCCAGCGGGGGATCTGCGCCAGCAGGTCACTGCCCACCACCAGCACCAGCCCTGCCTGCGGCCAGTGCTGCTGGGCGCGGGCCAGCGTCTCGATCGCCCAGGGGCTGCTCAGCTCCTGCAGCCAATGGACCCGGGGATCGCCCAGGGCGGCGACCAGTTGCGCCAGTAGCTGGGCCCGCTGCTGAAGCGGTACGCCGTGCTGCTTGAGCGGATTGTCGCTGGCCCAGGTGACCACCGCCGGGTAGCGCCTTGCCAGGGCTTCCAGCACGCTGAGATGGCCGATGGTGGGCGGATCGGCGCTGGTGCCGAAGAGGGCCACGCACTCTGGGGACGGCGTTGCGGTGGTCATGGTGTCATCGCCCCAGGCGTAGGGGCGATGGGTCGGCGTCTTCGCCAGGGCGGTCGCCTGCGGGGCTGTTCGTGCCTCGATGCGGCCAGCGATGCAACCAACGCCCCACGCGTTCGTCCTGCCGGGCCAGGCGCCGGAGCAGGGCCCCGGGCCTCGCCCCGCCTCGGCGCTGGCTGTTGACCAGGGCACGGGCGGTGAGCCGACCGGTGCGTTGGGTCGCTTGCACCGCCAGGGCGGCCTGGGCCAGGGCCACCGGCGCCGCCGGGGCCAGCGTCAGGCCCCCGCTCAGGGGCGCGGTTGCCAGCAGCAGCTGCCGGACGAGGCTGAGGCTGATCTGGATGCCCAGCTGGGCGCCGCCCAGCCATAGCCCCTGCAGCGAGAGGCGCCACACCAGGCGTCGCGCCGCAGCCCCCGCCATCGGCAGGCCGTAGAGCCTGCTCAGGGCCACCACCAGCGCGGTGTCACAGGCCAGCCCCGCCGCCAGGTCGAGCATCAGGAAGGGGTTGGCCGCGACGCCGGTGGCCTTCAGGGCTGCATAGCGGCCGATCAGCCGATCGGCGGCGGCGCGGTTGCGATCCAGCCGCATCTCCAGCAGTCGCTGCTGAAAGCGATCGGCTTCCCGCAGCGCATTCACCGCCAGCAGCAACGGCCCTTCCCGCTCCAGCCGGGGCTGCAGCAGGTCGAGCAACGGTTCGATGCGGGCAGGCCCTGGTTCACTGCGCACCCGGCCATCCGAGCGCAGGCCGGGTTGACGCGGTGAGGCGGCCACGGCCACCAGGGGCAGCTCCTGCTGCTGCGGCGGCAGCCGCCGCCGGATGCTGGCGAGCAGCTCCTGCCGTTCGGCGGCCGGCCAGGTGTCGATCCGGTTGAGCACGAGCAGCAGGGGCTTGCCGCGAT
>JBEDHF010000142.1:0-2714 GCA_041174245.1 Cyanobacteriota bacterium | reverse complement strand
TCACGGGGTTGGGCATCGAGGATTCAGCCGCCTGGCTGGCCGGTGGCCAGGCTCAGCAGGATCGTGGCGCTGCTGTCGCTCACCGGCAAAATTGAGAGGCGGTTGCCCTGGCGCACCACAGGCAGCTCCTCGACACTGAAGCGCCCCCGCAGTTGATCGAGGCTGATCAGGGTTGGGAAATGGCGGAGGTAACGGAGCCGAACGCAGTCCCAGCGCGGGGCTTCCGGCTTGGAACGCGGGTCGTGGTACTTCGAGGCCGGATCGAACTGGCTGGGGTCGGTCAGGCCGGTTTCGATCACCTCCATCAGGCCGACGATGCCCGGAGGTTTGGCATTGGAGTGGTAAAAGAACGCCTGATCACCAACGGCCATCGTGCGCATGAAGTTGCGCGCCTGGTAGTTGCGGATGCCATCCCAGAGCGTGCTCCCGTCGCGTTGGAGATGGTCGATCCCGTAAACATCGGGCTCGCTTTTCATCAACCAGAAAGCCATCGCCGCCGTCGGTTCTGGAAGGGACTGTAGGAGCGTTTCCCCGCCAGAGCGCCTGATTGTCAGCGCGGCGCCCGGAGCGTGCATGCGTTCTTCAACGCGTCTTCAGAGTGCGAGCACAAGTTGGCGAAAATGCTCGCCGCGGGCCTCAAAATCGCTGTATTGGTCAAAGCTGGCGCAAGCCGGAGAGAGCAGCACCGTGCCGGTGCTCAGCTCCTGGGCGATGGCGCGGGCCAGCGGCACGGCCTGAGCCAGTCCGTCCGTTTCCAGCACACGGCCGCGAAAGCCACTGTCATGCAGAAGCTGCGCAAAGGCGGCGCGAGAGGCTCCGAAGAGCACCACGGCGCTCGCCCGCTCCTGCAGCCGTTGCAGCCAGCCGCTGGCATCCCCCTGCTTGGCCTGGCCACCGGCTAGCACCACCAGCGGTGCGTCGAGGGCCTCCAGGGCCACGGCGGCCGCGTCGTAGTTGGTGGCCTTGCTGTCGTTGAACCAGGTGATGCCGCCCTCCTGACGGATTCGCTCCAGGCGATGCGGCACACCGGGAAAGCTTCGGAAGGCCGCAGCCATTGCTTCTGCACCCAGCCCAAGCTCAAGGCCGACCGCTGTGGCCATCAGCAGATTGCGGCGGTTGTGGTCGCCTGGCATCGCCAGAACATCGGCGGCAAACAGGGGACCTTCGGCTTGCATCACCATCGGTTGGCCTGAGGCATCGGCCTCGATCCAGAGGCTGGCCACCAGGCCCCGTGGCAGGGCTCCGGCGGGGCCAGCCGTAATCCAGCGGCTGTCAGGCCAGGGGCCGGCATGGGCCTGGAGGTCCGGATCATCCCCATTGAGGATCCGGACGCTCGATTGCGCCAGCAGGTGTTGCTTGATGGCGCGGTAGGCCTCGAGGCTGCCGTGGCGCTCCAGGTGATCGGGGGTGAGGGTTGTCCAGACGCCGATGGCCGGACGGATGGCCGCTGAGGCCTCGATCTGATAGCTGCTCAGTTCAACCACCAGCTGGTCCGGTTTCGGCCCGGACAGCCGCTCGGCCAGCACCGCGGCCACCGAGGTGCCGACATTGCCGCAGAGCGGTGCATCAGAACCGGTGGTGTTGAGCAGGTGCTGAATCAGGTGGGTGACGGTGGTCTTGCCATTGGTGCCGGTGATGGCGATCCAGGGAATGCCGTCTGTGTACTGCCAGGCCATCGCCGCTTCGCCAAGCACGGCGATGCCGTCCTGACGCAGGCCTGCCAGCACGGGATGGTCCCAGGCCAAGCCTGGACTGATCACCACGGCGCGGGGCTTCAGGACCTTCAGGCCATCGCGATCCAGCGCTGTATCGAGGCGGATCTCGAATCCCTCGGCCGCCAGGGCCACGGCCTGCTGATGCAGGGCTTCACTGTTGCCCTTCTCCAGGATCATCACCGGCAGGCCCAGCCCCTTCAACAGGCGAGCGGCGCCGATGCCCGAACGACCGAGGCCGATCACCAGCACCGGAGCGTCAGGGCTGGAAGGATCGGCCGCAGGGATCATCCGAATGAACGGGAAGATGGGCTGAAATGGTGACTTGAAAGTGGGCGATACTGGAATCGAACCAGTGACTCCTACCGTGTCAAGGTAGTGCTCTACCTCTGAGCTAATCGCCCCTGCTTGGCCGGCTTAGGCTTGAGATTCAGGGCTCGGATTGATCAGATCAACCGGAAGCCTTGATGGCCGCTGCGCGCACCGTGGGGATCGGATCCAACCATGGATCGAGCGAACTCGAATCAGTGGATCGATGCAGAGCCCCGAAGGGTCTGCCCTTGAGGGCGTGCGAGGCACCGCTCAAGTTGCAGAAACTTAGCAGCAGGCGCGGCGACCGTCGCCCGATGGCGGCCCGCAACCGCAGAGGCCACCTCTCAGAAGCGGCTCAGCGCCGCTCCATCGACAGGCGCCAGCGATCCCGTTTGGTGGCCTCAATGCCGGTGATCAGCAACTCACCGCGTCCATCGATCCGGATCCGATCGCCGACGGCCACCGTGGTGCTGGGCTGCTGCACCGGCTGCCAATTGATCCGCGCCGCTCCGTCGCTGATCAGGGCCTTGACACGGCTGCGGGGCAGGCCGAACCCGGCCGAGGCCACCGCATCGAGGCGGAGTGAGGCCTCAACGCTGCTCACGGCCCGCGGCAGCCTGGCCGCTGGCGGCTGCAGCGCCTCAATCGGCCGGCGGTTGATCAGCAGCGGTACCGTGCGCAGCTCGCCGC
>JBEDHF010000141.1:0-17136 GCA_041174245.1 Cyanobacteriota bacterium | reverse complement strand
CTTCGGTCCGGGGGCTTATTGCCGCACCTTGTTTGGCGCGGCGCAGCATCGAGCCTCGCGAGGCTGGCTCCCACAGACTGATGCCTGAGAAGGGGTTGTGCTTCCTGCTGAGGGCTGCGCTGAGGGTTGCTCAGGCCAGCGGCTGGATGGCCGTGGCCTCGCGGGCCGCCAGACTGGGATCGCCGTTGGCCAGTCCGATCTGGAGACTGGCGCTGAGGCGCTGGAGCTCCTGAATCGCCTCCGCCCCTTCCAGCTTCACCAGCTCATGGCCATCGCGGGATTCGACCCAGCTGATGCCGAAATCGGACACCAGGAAGCGCACCATGTGGTTCTCGCCGACCCCGGCAACAAAGGAGGCGCCCAGCACTTCTCCGGCGTCGCCGCAGGTGTAGCAACTGGCGGTCAGTCCCCGGGCCTGCAGGCTGGCCGCCAGGGCTTCCAGGCTCATCACCAGATCGTTGACCACGGAGCGGTACTGCTCGGCGAGACGTAGAAACATCAACCACGGCCAACTCTGTGATGATTCTAAGGTTTTCTTCAGAATCGTTGCGATCGGCGCCGCCGCTCGCTGTGCTGGCGGCCGAGATTCCTCAGGCGGAACGGTCGGTGCGCTCTGGCGCTGCCTGGCCCAGCAGCGATGGCTGCGCTCTTGGCGGGCTCTTGTTGGGCCTGCCCGTATCCACTGGACGGCTCCCCTCGGCCCTTCGATGGCTCTGGTGGCTGAAGGCCGGTCCGTAATGCTCAGGCCTTCATCGCCGGATTCCCACGGCCGCCGTGACCTTCAGCCGGCCCGGTGGGCTGCTGAGCGCGGTCTGATCGTGCGCGCTCGCTTGTCGGGCTTGCTTGTCCGTTTCAGCCGTCGGCCAGTTGCCACCAGCCCAGGGCGGGCCCGATGAAGCGCACGGTCACCCAGAACAGCACCAGGGCGCCGATTCCTACCCAGGCGCCGCGGGTGGTCAGGGTCACGAACTGATCGCCCTGATTCCTGGTCAGGGGCAACCAGGAGATCAGCCGTGGTGAGGTGTCCTTCTCCTTGGCAGCCTGACGCGGGGGGCGGGGCGGCAAGCCCTGGGCAGCCCGGCGTTTTGCTTCTCCCATGACGACGGTTCGTGCAGCCCGAGCAGGCTAGGGGGGAAGCAGCCGGTTCAGATCCCGCCAGGGCTCGAGAGCCTGCAGCACCTGATGCCCCCAGCTGCGGCTGCGCAGCCGACCATCGAGCACCGCCAGGCGTCCGCCCCCCAGCCGCAGGCAGGCCACGCCCCGTTCCAGGGTGCCAAGGGCTTCGGGCAACAGCAGCTCCCGGAACCAGTCCCGCCCCTGTTGACGCAGGCGTTGCACCCGGGCTGCCGTCAGCGGCTCCTCGAGGCTGCGGATGGGCAACAGGGCCACCACGATCTGGCAAGGCTGCGGCAGGCGTGGTTGCTGCTCCAGCCACCAGCTCCAGTCGGCCACGATGACGCCATTGCTCTCCGGTGCGGTGCTGGACAGGGTGACGCGGCTGCCGAATTCAGCGGCAAGGCCGCTGGCCAGGCTGCGCTGCATGGCCGGATCATCGAGCAGCACCACGGTCAGGCCGGCCTGACCCAGCACCAGACGCCGGCACTGCTCCAGCAGATGCTGGCCATAGATCGGACTGTTCGGCAGCGGTTGACGCCTCGGCGCAAACACCGGCAGCGGATCGGCCAGCTCCGGGTCGGCCAGCGTCACCGTCACCACCGGCTGGAAGGCGGGGCCAGCGGCCAGCGTGGCTGTGGTTTTTGCGCTGGCCAGCGGCCAGGGGCCCGCCAGGATCACCCCGCGCCCCTGCAGCAGCGGGCTCAGGGTTTCGAAGGGGTCGAGGGGCTGGCGCACCAGCTCCCACTGCAGCACCACCGGATCGACCCGGGCCCAGCTGGTCCAGCCGCAGCGCTCGGCCTGCAGCCAGTGTCGCCAAGGGTCCGGCAGGGGCGCCAGCAACCGCAGCAGATCGCGCAAGGGGGTCTCCTCCTCATCGCTGATCGCCAGGGTTCGCTCAGCCGCGAGCGGCTGCCTGAGGATCCGCCGGCTCAGGCGTTCATGCAGCTCCAGCACCGTCACGGCGGCCTGGGGATGGGTGCGTCTGAGTTCATCCCAGTGCCGCGGTTCGATTCGCACAGCAGCGGCTTCACGCAGCTGTTGTGCCGCCGTTTCGGCTTCCGGGATCACCAGCTGGCGATCGCCGAGCAGGTTCTGCTCCCAGGCCTGGAGCAGGTCCGACGCCGTCAGCAGCCAGATCGCTGCGGCTGGTGGTGGGGTGAGGCCTTGCCAGCACGGTGGCTTCAGTCCTGCTGCTGCCAGCCGCGGCCACTCCACCTGCAGCAGTCGTTGCCGCAGGGCCTCGCTGCAGAGGATGGCCACGGGGGCCTCTGCGAGCGCCAGCGGCACCAGCAGGCTGATCAGCCAGCCTGGATCGCTGCCTGGCGCCAGCCTGATCAGGGTGTGATCGGCCCGCCGCAGGCTGCGGGCCACCAGGCGGCTGAGGGTGAAGTGATGCGGCCAGCGCCGAAGCCCCTCCTGCTGCAGGAGTTGTTTGAGCTGTTGGTGGGCCTGGGCTTCCAGCATCGCGGAATCGTAGGAAGCTGGCAGAAACCAACGGCATGCGATGACACCCCCCTGGCAGGACGCCCCCATCGGCATCGTCGGTCTGGGCTTGATCGGCGGCTCGATCGGCCTCGATCTGCTCGCCCAGGGACGGGAGGTCCGCGCCCTGGTGCATCGCCCGGAAACGGCGGAACGCGCCCGTCATCGGGGCCTGGCCAGCCAGGTGGACACCGATCCAGCCTTGCTCGCCGATTGCGGCCTGGTGGTGCTGGCCCTGCCGCTCGATCGCCTTCTGGATCCACCGCCCGCCCTTGTTGCGGCCCTGCCGGCCCACGCCGTGGTCACCGATGTCGGTTCGGTCAAGGCCCCGGTGCTGGCGTGCTGGGAGGCATTGGTGCCCCGTTTTGTGGCCAGCCATCCGATGGCCGGCACGGCCCAGGCCGGAGTGGAGGCTGGCCTCACGGGCTTGTTCGTCGATCGTCCCTGGGTGGCGACGCCCACGGCTGCCACCGACCCTCAGGCCTTGGCGGCCGTTGAGCAGCTGGCGCGGCAGCTTGGGGCCCGTTGGCTCTGCTGCGAGGCGGCGGAACACGATCGCGCCGTCGCCTTGATTTCCCATCTGCCGGTGCTGGTCAGCGCGGCCCTGATCGAGGCGGCCGATCAGGGCAGCCGGGCTCCTGGCGATCCGGCCAGCCTCGGGGCGCTGGTGCGGGGCCTGGCCTCGAGCGGCTTCGCAGACACCAGTCGGGTCGGGGGCGGCAATCCGGAGCTGGGCACCCTGATGGCCCGCTGCAACCAGGAGGCCGTACGCCAGGCCCTGCGCCACTACCGCCAGGCGCTTGATCAGCTCGAGGCTTGCGTGGATCGCCAGGACTGGCCGCAACTGCTCCAGCACCTGGAGCGCAGTCAGGCCCTCAGACCGGCCTTCCTGGAGCCACCGGCTTAGGGGCGCAGCTGCAGCGGCGTTCCCCGCTCCGCCAGCAGCTGCCTGCAGGCCATCAGCGCCGAGAGGCTGACGCCGGCGGTGCCTTCCCCGGGGTGGAGGCTGTCACCGCAGAGCCAGAGTCCAGGCAACGGTGTGCGGCTGGCCAGGCCGAAGGGCCCGAACTGGTCCGGGGTCTGGCCGAGGCCACCCACCATCCCGAACGGTCGTCCGGTCCAGCCAGCAAAGCCCCGTGGGGTGGCGAGCTCCTGATGCAGAAAGGCGTTGGCAGGCAGGTTCAGGCCGGCTTCGAGGCTGGAGCGCATCGCGGACAGCGCCTGTTGTTTCTGGCGTTGGTAGTCGGCTTCAGCCAGGTTGAACCAGGGCGCTGATGGGGTGAACACGCTGGCGATCACGGTGGCCTGGCCCTGGGGGGCTCGGCCGTCGCCCTCCTGGCTGATCGAGACGAACAACGAGCCCGGCTGGCCGTCCTCCAGCTGCAGATGGGCCGCGACCCCAGCCGGTAGCCGTGCACGCTCGATCGCTCCGTAGAACACCAGCGCCCCCGAGGGGGTGGGCAGTTGGGCCAGGTGCTGGCGATAGCCCTGCGGCAGCTCCGCCCCCAGCAGGCCCGGCAGCGTCTGGGGCGGAAGGCTGCAGACCACGGCGCCGCAGTCCAGAGCAAAGGGAGTGCCCTGCCCCTGCTGACCTTGCACCCGCCAGCGCCTGCCCTGGCGGCTCAACGCCGTGACCCGATGGCGCAGCTGCAGCTGGCCACCGGCCTGGTGCAGGGCCTGCTCCAGGCCATCGCAGAGGCGTTGCATCGACCCTTCCAGGTGCCAGAGCCCGAGGGGGGCCTGGGCCATGGCCAGCACGGTGGCGCCATAGAGGGCCGCGGTGCGATCGACCCCGTGCTGGGAATAGAGACGCAGCTGCAGATCGAGAAAGCGCCGCAAGCGTTGATCTCCGGCACAACCGCACAGCCGCAGCAGATCGGCCACGGTTGCCTTGGTGAGCAGGCCGGTGGCCAGCTGGGCCGGACCGATGGCCCCGACCAGCTGGCGCAGATCCCAGAGGCTGCGCGGCGGCAGCACCGGGTCCTTGCCGGCAAAGGCCCAGTTGGCCTGATGGAGGCTGGCGCAGAGGGACCAGAACCGTTCGCTGCCGGGAAACTGCCGCTGGCGCTCCTGGCGCCACCGCTCCGGATCCCGCCAGAGCGCGATCGGCGCGTCATCGTCGGCGAGTTGCACCACACAGCCTGGATCGAGCGGACGGGCCTCCGGCAACGGCAGGCCGAAGTGTCGGCAGAGGCGATGGTGACTGCCGCCTGGCTCCAGGCCGGCCACTTGGGTGGCGCCCACGTCAAAGATGTAAGGGCCGCGGCGGAAGGTGCCCGCGCAGCCACCGCTCTGGTGATGGGCCTCGAGCAGCCTCACCTCCAGCCCCGCATCCGCGAGCAGGGCCGCGGCGGTGAGACCGGCCACGCCAGCGCCGATCACCACCACATCCAGCTCCTCGGAGACCGGAGGCGTGGTGGGGGCATCGGTAGGCATCGGCAGGCTCAGGCTGAGTCCGGCATGCTGGCAGTCAGCCAGGGTCGGGCGCGGATGGTGGCGGCAGGGCCAGAGAAAGAACCAGAAGGAGGACCAGAGGGAGTGACGACAGCGTTCAGCGAGCAGCTGTCGGCTCTGCTGGGTGAGGAGGTGCGGCTCGGTCCCCCCGTTCGGGGCGGCTGCATCCATCAGGCCCGGAGCCTGCAGCGGCCCAGCGGCGAGCGTATGTTTCTGAAGCTCAGTCCGGTTGAGCGTCAGCCGCTGTTGCTGGCGGAGGTGGCAGGGCTTGAGGCCCTGGCGGCGGCGGTTGATCCTGCGTCACCGCTGCGGATTCCGCAGCCGCTGGCCTGCGCGGTGCTGGGGGATCGGGCCGTGTTGGTGCTCGATTGGTTGGCCTTGGCAGCGCCGGAGCGAGCGCCGGACCGCGATCGGGCCTGGCATCGCTTCGGGGCCGCGTTGGCGCAGCTGCATCGCCGCAGTGCCGAAGCCAGCCGTGCCTATGGCTGGGAGCAGGACAACTGGATTGGTTCTGCCCCCCAGCGCAACAGCTGGAGCACGGATTGGCTCGGGTTCTTCCGCGACTGCCGGCTGGCTCCGCAGCTGGACTGGGCCGCACGGCGGGGCCAGCCCTTGGAGGGCGCCCAGGCCCTGCTTGAGCAGCTGCCCCGCTGGCTGGCAGGGCATCAGCCGCCGCCCTGCCTGGTGCACGGGGATCTGTGGTCAGGCAATGGCGGCCTGTTGGCCGATGGCGGTGGAGCCCTCTTCGATCCGGCCGTGCACCAGGCCGATCGGGAGGTGGATCTGGCGATGGCGGCGCTGTTCGGGGGCTTCCCGGCCGCGTTCTTCGCCGGCTACGACGCCACCTGGCCCAGACCGGCCGGCCACCAGCGCCGTCAACGGCTCTACAACCTGTATCACGAGCTCAACCACGCCAATCTGTTCGGTGGCGGCTACCAGGCCCAGGCGCAGGCCACGATCAGGACGATGTTGTCCAGCCTCTGAGCAGAGGCCGAACAACAGGATGGCGGGTCGCTTCCGGGGGCCACCCGCAGGGCAGGCCCCGGGGTTCGCCCGCAGCGCTCCAGGCCCCGTGGCACGCGTGCCTCGCTGCGGGCTCCGGGGCTGGCGTGAAAAGGCGCTCCCCTCAGCCCAGGTATTCCTTGCGCAGGGTCTGAATCTGGCCGGTGAACTTCTGGCGCTTCTCGGCGGTGGTGAGGTTGTTGAAACCCCACTGACCGACGACGACCAGGCCAAGCAGTTCGAGCAGGCCGGGAACCACGGGCAGCAGGTTGATCGTGTCGAGCACGCCCTTGATCAGCACCTGGGCCACGATCACGGCCACGATCACGCCCACGGCTTTGCTGATCCGACCCATCTGCGACCAGTCGACCTGATCGAGGGTGGTGTTGATCTTGCCGATGATTTCGCTGTAGCGCTCGGAGACACTCACCTCAGGGGCGGCATCGCTGGACTCAGCACCGGGGATTGTGGACGCGGTGTGTTCCAGAAAGTCGGTGCTGTCCGTCATGGTCAGGGTCGCTGCGCGGAGGAAGATGAATAAATTATTGCGTCTTCACGCTGAAATGCCAGAGGCGCTGCTCATTGGTGAGCAACAGCTGATCGTTCTTGGCGCCGTGCTGGCCGCGGCCGCACCCCAGGAGGGCTGTGCGCTTCTGCTTGGACCGGTGGTTGCAGCGCAGTGGTGCGTGGCGGCGGTCTGGCCCTGCCTGAACGTCTGGCAGCCGGAGCACGAGCGTGGGCGCAGGTTCGCCCTCGATCCACGCGAGCAGCTCCAGGCCCAGCGCTGGGCGCGTCAGCGGGGGTGGCAGGTGCATGGTGCCGCCCACAGCCATCCGCAGGGGCCGCTGCGGCCCTCTGCCACCGATCGGGCCCTGACCCTCGCTCCGGCCCTGATGGTGATCGGCGCCGCCAACCTCAGCGGCGGCGCCGATGGTGGGGGGCTGCCGCTGCAGGCGTGGTGGCTGGAGCTGGATCCTGAGGCCCCGCCCGCGCCGCTGGCGCTGCGCGTCGGCGCACTGCCGTCAGGGGACGATGGAGAATGAACGTTCTCGTCGGTCTGACGTCCAGGCCTGCGGTCTCAACCATTGCCCATGCTTCCTCCCGATACCCAAGGGGTTCAGCTCAGTCCCGATGAGGTGGCCCGTTTTGCCCGCCACCTGATCCTGCCCGAGGTGGGGATGGAGGGGCAGAAACGCCTCAAGGCCTCCTCCGTGCTCTGTGTGGGCACCGGTGGCCTGGGCTCTCCGCTGCTGCTCTACCTGGCCGCGGCCGGGGTCGGCCGGATCGGCATCGTCGATTTCGATGTCGTCGATCACTCCAACCTGCAGCGCCAGGTGATCCACGGCACCAGCTGGGTCGGCAAGCCGAAGATCGAATCGGCCAAGGCGCGCATCCTTGAGATCAACCCCCACTGCCAGGTGGATCTCTACGAGACGGCGCTGACCAGCGACAACGCCCTGGAGATCGTGCGTCCGTACGACATCGTCTGCGATGGCACCGATAACTTCCCCACCCGCTACCTGGTGAACGACGCCTGCGTGCTGCTGGGCAAGCCGAACGTGTACGGCTCGATCTTCCGCTTCGAGGGCCAGGCCACGGTGTTCAACCTCGATGCCGAGAGCCCCAATTACCGCGACCTTTTCCCCGAACCACCACCGCCGGGGATGGTGCCCTCCTGCGCCGAGGGCGGTGTGGTGGGTGTGCTGCCCGGCATCATCGGCGTGATCCAGGCCACCGAGGCGGTGAAGATCATCACCGGCATCGGCACCACCCTCAGCGGCCGCCTGCTGCTGTTCGATGCCCTGGGCATGAAGTTCCGCGAGCTGAAGCTGCGGCCCAATCCCGAGCGCCCGGTGATCGAGAAGCTGATTGATTATCAGGAGTTCTGTGGCGTCGGGGGCAGCGCCCCGGGCCAGGAGGAGGCCGGTGCTGTGCCCAGCATCAGCGTCACCGAGCTCAAGGATCTGCTGGCCGGCGACAGCTCCGGCATCGTCTTGATCGATGTGCGCAATCCGCCCGAAGCGGAGATCGCCGTCATCCCCGGGGCGGAGCTGATTCCCCTCGACCAGATCGAGAACGGCACGGCCGTGGAGCGGATCCGTCAGCTGGCCGCCGGCAAGACCCTCTATGCGCACTGCAAGCTGGGTGGTCGCAGCGCCAAGGCCCTGATCGCGCTCAAGCGCCATGGCATCGAGGGCATCAATGTCACCGGTGGCATTGACGCCTGGAGCCAGGAGGTGGATCCTTCGGTGCCGCGTTACTGAGCCCTGTGCTGAAGCTGCTGCGTCGTCGTTGGCCCTGGCCATCGCCTGTGGCCATTCATCCTTCGGTGCTGCGGCGGCAGCGCCAGGAGCTGCGCAGGCAGCATCAGCTCACGATCGCGTCGGTGGAGCACCAGCTGGTGCTCTTCCTGCTGGCCTCCCTGCTGCCGGTGCTGGTCCTGCCCTGGGCCAATGCCGATGGCAACCTGCTCGAACGCCTGATCATCCCCGGCGTGATGACGCTGCTGGTGGTGCAGTCGTTGCGCACCCTGCCCCGGTTTGATCACCGTCCGATCGCCGGACGGATTGCCAGGGCGTTTCAGTGGCTTGGGGTGCTCTCGGCCCTCAGCTGCTGGTTGCTGCTGGTGCCTCAGATCTTTGGGCGGCAGAGCTCCCATCTGATCTGCATGGCGCTGCTGGCGGCCTTCCTCTCCTTCTCAGCGGTGCGCTTGGTGCAGTTGCTGGCCCGGGTGCCGCGGGTCAATCTGCAGGTGCTGGCTGGTGCCGCCGGTGGCTATGTGCATCTTGGCCTCACCGGTGGTGTGATCGCCACGATGATGCAGCACACCGATCCAACGACGTTCAGCCTCGGCCACCTTGCCGATCACGAGTCGATGCTGGAGCGGTTGATCTACTTCTCTTACATCACCGTCTCCACCCTCGGTTATGGCGATGTGCTGCCCACCAATGTGTATGGGGAGCGTTTTGTGGTGCTGCTGGCGATCAGCAGCACCCTCTATGTGTCGTTGTTGGTTGCCATCCTGCTTGGCCGTTTTGTGGCCCCCACAGAAGCCGGGGCCATGAGCGAGGAGGAGCTCGACGACGCCCTGCACAAGCTGCGCTCAAAGGATTGAATCGCCAGCGTTTTAGCGAGGCTCAACGCTGACCCCCAGGCTGCCAAGCCAGGGTCGGGCTAGCCATTGCGTCGCCAGCCATTGCGTCATCGAACGACGCGGTGGTGCCGTTGTGATCGCCGCCCGTCGGCACACGATGGCGGCGTGATCACGGCCTTCAGTAATCGACCCCACGTTTGAGATCGATGCCCCGTTCGGCGTAATGCTTGTGACAGACCATCTCGGAATGCACCGAGGCCAGGTCGAAGTAGGCGGGCGGATTCTTGCAGCGGCCGGTGAGAATCACCTCCGTTTCAGAGGGCTTGCGCAGCAGGGTCTGCACGATCGGCTCCACCGGTAGCAGTTCCAGATCCACGGTGGGATTGATCTCATCAAGGATCACCGTTTTGTAGAGACCGCTGGAGATCGCGGCTCGGGCGATTTCCCAGGCTCGCTCCGCTTCCACATAGTCGATCGGCAGCTGCTGACCACGCCAGACGATCGCATCGCGGCCGGAACGCAGATGGTCCACCAGATGTGGATAGCTCTCGCGCAGGGCCGCGATCGCCGCATCCTCGGTGTAGCCGCTGCCGCCCTTGAGCCACTGCAGGATCAGCACCCGGTGGCTTTTGTCCTGGCTGATGCCGCGGCCGATCGCCTGCAGGGCTTTGCCCAGGGCGCTGGTGCTCTTGCCCTTGCCTTCGCCGGTGTAGATCTCGATCCCATCGAGGCCCTCGGCACTCTCGTAGTCGTCGAGAAGGATCCGATCGCTGCGGCGGTGGGCGCGCATCTCCGAATGCAGGTCGGCCACCTGCACCAGGGCCCGCGGTGCGGCCCGGCCGGTGCAGATCACTTCCATGCCGGCGGGGCGGCCCATCAGGGTCTGCACCACATCCTCGGCATCGAGCAGCCCCAGCTCCAGCACCGGGTTGATTTCATCGAGCACCACCACGGAGTAAAGGGCGCTGGCGATGGCGCCCCGGGCGATGTCCCAGCCGCGCTGGGCCTCCTGGCGATCGAAGACGGTCACCTCATCGGCGCTGAAGTGCTCGCCCCGACCGGTGCGCACCTGATCAATCAGGTGCGGGAAGCCCTGCTGCAGGGCCTCGATCGCCGCGTCTTCGTCATAGGAGCGGCCTGGACCCTTCAGGAAACGGAGCAGCAGCACGCGGGTGCGCTTCTGTTCGCAGATGCCGAGACCGATCGTGCGCAGCACCACGCCGAGGGCTGCCTGGCTCTTGCCCTTGCCATCGCCGTCGTACACATGCAACTGGCCGTTGGCCCTCTCCTCGCGCCGTGCGGCCGTACGAATGCCGATGCCCCGGCCGGTACCGCTGCGGGCGTCGCTGCCCTGGCTGCCGACGGAGCGCGAGGACGGGGTGGCAGAGGGGCTGGCGGGCACTGCCGGCGGAGTCCTTTTACGGTGGATCTTAACGAGCTCCTTCGGTGCTGATGCCTGCCGTGCTGCCTTTGTCGCTGCTGGAGTCTCTCAGTGAGCCGCTGCAGGCCAGCCTCGAGGCTCTGCGCACCTGGATCGCTGGCCAGGAGCGGGTGGTGGTGGCGTATTCCGGTGGCGTCGACAGCGCCCTGGTGGCGGCGATTGCGGCGGAGCAGCTCGGCGATCGGGCTGAGGCGGTCACAGCGGTGTCGCCGGCTCTGGCGCCCCACCTGCGGCAGGAGGCCCGCGACCAGGCCCGCTGGCTCGGCCTGCGCCATCGGGAGATCGCAACGGCGGAACTGGAGGATCCGGCCTATCGCAGCAATCCCGATGATCGGTGTTATGCCTGCAAGCGCGAGCTGCATCGCAAGTTGGCGCCGATTGCGGCGGCAGCCGGTGGGGCCCGGGTGCTCGATGGCGTCAACGTCGACGATCTTGGGGATCACCGCCCCGGCATCCAGGCCGCCCGTGAGCATGGGGTGCTCTCGCCCCTGGCGGATCTGCAGATCGACAAGGCGGCGGTGCGTCAGCTCTCGCGAGCCCTGGGGCTGCCGTGGTGGGACAAGCCAGCCCAGCCCTGCCTGGCCTCGCGTTTCCCCTACGGCGAGCCGATCAGCCGGCCGCGCCTGGAGCGGGTGGCGGCAGCGGAGCAGTGGCTGCGTCAGCAGGGTTTTGGGGCCCTGCGGGTGCGCAGTCAGGGAGAGACCGCCCGTCTGGAATTCGGCGCCGGTGATCTGAACCGGGTGCTGCAGCGACTCAGCCAGGAGGCCGCCTGGGAGAACGGCTTGGCCGACCGGCCTGAGGATGGAGATCCCAGCTTCCGCCAGGCGCTGGTGCAGCGGTTCCTGGCGCTGGGCTTCACCGCTGTGGCGCTGGATCTTGAGGGGCTGGTGAGCGGCAAGCTCAACCGCAACCTCAGAGCCGCTCCTGATCTTGATGGTGCGGCCATCCCGGGCCCTGCGGCCTGAAGATCGCGGGCCCAGCGTCCTGGGGGCGGGGCGATGGAGCCAGAGCGCACAAAAAAAACGCCCTCCGGCAGGCCGGGGGCGTTGGGGCTGAACAGGCGACAGAGTCGGCCGCTGTCGTCAGTTGGCGGTCGGCATGGCCAGCATCGGTTCACGGGCACTGCCGGCAATGGCATCCGGCGTCAGGCGACGGAAGCTCTTGAGGCTGTGATGGCCTGCACCCAGCTCTTCGGCCAGGGTGGCGCAGGCTTTCTCCGGCATCGTGTGGTCACCACAGGTGAACACATCGACCGCGGCATAGCCCGACTCGGGCCAGGTGTGGATCGAGATATGGGATTCGGCCAGTAGGGCCAGACCCGTCACCCCCTGGGGATCGAAGTGGTGGGTGATCAGATTGAGCAGGGTGGCGCCAGCACGCTTGGCTGCTGTCGTGATGGCGTTCCTGAGAAAGGCTTCGTCGTCGAGCTTGGCTGCATCGCAGTCGTAGAGCTCGAGGATGCAGTGTTTGCCCACCGTGTCGGTGGTGTTGGGGAGCGTCGGGCTGCTGGTCGAGCCGGCACCGGTCCATCCGGGATTCGGGTGGAGGCAGGCCTGGGTCATCAGGGTGCACACAAACGGTCTACAACCATACCCCCTGGCACCCTGAAGCGCCTCAACGACCGGATCAGGATCCGGGGGGATGGTGGATCAGGTCGCCGCCCTGCATCTCCACCACCTGGGAGTGTTGCCGCCAGCCGCCGGTGAAGGCGCCGAGGTGGGTGGCGCTCACCAGGCACTGATGGCCCTGGCCCACGGCGCTCAGCAGCCGTTCCTGGCGCACCGGATCCAGTTCGGCCAGCACGTCATCGAGCAGCAGCAGCGGAGGCTGGCCGCACACCTCTGCCACCAGCTCCAGTTCCGCCAGTTTCAGGGCCAGCACCAGGGTGCGCTGTTGACCGGCCGAGGCATAGCGACGGGCCGGCTGGCCATCGAGCAACAGGGCCACATCATCCCGGTGCGGGCCGACGCCACACTGGCCGAGGCGTTGTTCATCGCTGCGCTGCTCCTGCAACTGGATCAGCAGCGCTTCCCGCCAGAGGGCCTCATCCTCCTCGCCCTCCAGCCGGCTGCCGCTGCGGTAGTCGATGCTGAGTGTTTCCAGGGCATCGCTGATCTGGCGGTGCCAGGCCGCGGCCAGGGGCGCCAGTCGGGCCAGGGCGCGGCGGCGGCGGCGATGCAGGCGCGTGCCGATCACCGCCATCTGCAGGTCGAAGGCGTCGAGCAGTGAATCCCGCTGCGCGGGCGGCAGGCCCTTGCGCAGCAGCTGGCTGCGCTGCCGCAGCAGGCGTTGGTAGCGGCTGAGCAGCTCGCTGTAGACCGGCTCCAGCTGCAGCACCACCCGATCGAGCCAATGGCGTCTCAGGGCCGGTTCGCCGCGTACGAGCTCCAGATCGAGGGCGCTGAAACCGACGCAGCGCAGGCTGCCGAACAGATCCGACTGACGCTCCAGCACCTTGCCATTGCGCCTGGCCTGGCGGCCGCCGACGCGGCGCAGCTCCAGCTCCAAGCGGTCGCCCTCCTGGCTGAGGGCGGCCACCCGGGCGCTGGCCTGCCCGTGCTGCACCAGATCGCGATCGCTGGCCGTGCGATGGGAGCGAAGGCTGCCGAGCAGTTCCACCGACTCGAGCAGATTTGACTTCCCCTCACCATTGCGGCCGATCACCAGCAGCCTGGGGGCCTCGAGATCGAGCTCCAACCGCTGCAGGTTGCGGAAGTGCAGCAGCTCCAGGCGTTGCAGCCGAATCGGACCGGGGCGATGAGCGGCTAAGGTAGCCCCATCAGGTGCTCGCTTCGACGGCAGCTGATTCCAGGCTCGGTCCTCGAGGCCGTGAATCCTGGACAGGGGCATGTAGCTCAGTTGGATAGAGCATCAGATTCCGGTTCTGAGTGTCGGGGGTTCGAGTCCCTCCATGCTCGTTTTTTCTCCGCTTCTGCCGGAACAGAGCGGATCGTCGAGCGGCCTGATCAGCCCAGCGCCGTCGTTTGAGCGGCGCGCTGACAACGTCGCGCTGGTCTTTCAGGCCCATATCAGCCCAGAGCCATCCTTCGATCGGCGCGCTGACAACGTTGCGCTGGTCTTACAGGCCCATGCCCGTCGGCCAACCGGGGGGACTGGATCAGCCGCCTTCTGTTTTGGTTGCACCGGCCCAGCACCGGCATCGGCTCAGGGGCCGGGACAGGCAGCGCACAGTGAATCCCGGGGCCTGGTGCTTAAGGCGGAGGCGTGATCCAGCGCCCCATGGCCCGGATGCCCCCGGGATCGATCACGAAGCCACAGCGGCGCAGGACAGCCAGGGCTTCGGGAGGGGCCGCCAGCGAGATGCTGCAGCCGGAGAGGTCGCGTCGCAGCCGGTTCAGGGCGGTGTGCACCAGCACCTGGAGCAGCAGTTCGTGATGGGGGTCCTGGCGGTCGGCCGCCAGATCCCAGAGGTTGGCATTGAGGGCCTGATCGCTGGTGGCGCGTACGAAGCCAACGAGGGTGTCGTCGTCGCGCCAGAGGCTCAGCTGCCAGGTGCTGCGGGCCAGAGCCCGTTGCCAGCGCTCTTCGCTGCGCAACGGTTCACCGGATGCCGCCAGCAGACGATGGAGCTCCATCGCCGTCGGCGCCCGGTCGGCGTGCAGGCCGTAGCCCGAGGGCAACGCGGGGGTCTGGTTCTGGTGGCGAAAGGGGATCAACAGCGACACCGTCGGCTCAGCCCGTGTTGCGCATGCCAGCGGCGATGCCGTTGATCGTCAGCAGAGCGCCGCGCAGCAGCTCGCTGCGGCTGTAGGTGCGCCCGTCGCCGCCGGCCTCGGCCCCGGCTTCCCGTCCGGGCGGCTGGCGGTTCTGATCCCGCAGGCGCCGCAGCAACGCCACCTGCAGGTAGCCCAGCGGAATGATGGTGCGGTTGCGCAGATCCACCGACAGCTGCAGGGCGGGGTCGCCATCGAGCAGGCGGCTGTGGCCGGTGATCTGCAGCACCAGATCGCGGGTGAGCACGAATTCAGCGGCGATGGCGGCAAAGATCGCCTCGAAGGCCGGACGATCGTCGGCCTGACCCAGGGAGCGCACGTAATGGTGGGCCAGATCGAGATCCACCTTCGAGAGGGTCATCTCCACCTTGGAGATCAGCATCCGGAAGAAGGGCCAGCGCTGGTAGAGCAGCTGCAGCATCTCCAGCTGGGCTGGATCCTGGTCCACCTCCTCCTGCAGGGCGGCACCGACACCGAACCAGCTGGGCAGCAGGAAGCGGCTCTGGGTCCAGCCGAACACCCAGGGAATCGCCCGCAGGCTGGACAGGTCGCGGGCGCCGCTCTTGCGACGGGCCGGGCGGCTGGAGATCTGCAGTTTGCTGATCTCCTCGATCGGCGTCACCTGCTGGAAGAACGACACCAGGTCGGGGTTGTCGTGCACCAGCCGCCGGTAGTGGTCGCGGGAGCGAGCGGCCAGGCGCTCCATTAGGGTGTTCCAGCTGGGGGTGTCATCCACCGGGGTGCTGATCAGGCTGTTCTGAAGCACGGCGGAGGTCACCGTTTCCAGGTTGTAGAGCGCCAGCTCGGGCAGTGAATACTTCGAGGCGAGCACTTCGCCCTGTTCGGTGATCTTGATCCGACCCTGGAGGGTGCCGCTGGGTTGGGCCAGGATCGCCTGGTAGGCGGGGCCGCCGCCACGGCCGACCGAGCCGCCGCGGCCATGGAAGAGGCGCAGGGCGATCCCGTGCTCCGTGGCCAGTTTCTGAAGGGCGATCTGGGCCCGGTGGATCTCCCAGTTGCTGGAAAGGAAGCCGGAATCCTTGTTGCTGTCGGAGTAGCCGAGCATCAGCTCCTGCAGCGGACCGCCGCTCTCGCTGCTGTTGATCAGCACCTGGCGATAGAAGGGATCGCCGAACAGCTGATCCATCACGGCCGGCGCGCCCTGCAGGTCTTCGACGGTTTCAAACAGCGGCACCACCAGCAGGCTGGAGTGGCGGCTGCGGGGATCCACCAGGCCGGCTTCCTTGGCCAGCAGCAGCACCTCCAGCAGGTCGGAGACCGTGTGACTCATCGAGATCACATAGGTGCTGCAGATCCGGGGGCTGAATTCCTGATGCAGGCGTTTCAGCATCCGGAAGACCGCGAAGGTCTCGGCGGCGGTGGCGCTCCAGCGGCCCGACGGCGGCAGCAGCGGCCGGCGGGTCTGGAGCTCCTCCAGCAGCCAGGCGATCCGCTGCGCTTCGCTCATCGCCCCGTAGGGGATGGGCAGCTCCAGCTCGCGGGTCAGTTCATCGATCGCATCGCTGTGGCGGGTGCTCTCCTGACGGATGTCGAGGCTGGCGAGCGTGAAGCCGAAGATGTGCACCTGGCAGAGCAGGGTCTGCAGCGGCTCGCAGCTGAGGCCGGTGCTCTCGAGGCTGTCGCGGATCAGTTCCAGGTCGGAGCGGAACTCCTGCACCGTGGCGTAATGGAGCTCGGGAGCCGGTTGGGCAGCCAGCTGGCCGCCGGACCCCGGTCCATGGCCATTGGCGCTGGCGGCGCCGGCGTTGCGGTGGGCCTCGGCGGGCGCTTCCCAGCCGGCATCGGCCAGGGTCTGGTTGCGACGCAGGGTGAGCTGCAGCCGCTCCAGGGTGTAGCTGAGCTTGAGCCGGTAGGGCTCCAGCCGGTAGCGGGCGGCGCGTGCTTCATAGATCTCCGGGAAGCGCAGCCGGTCCATCTCCAGCGATTCGAGCAGGGCCGGACTCACCTGGCTCCATTGCATCGAAATGCTCAGCTGGTCGCGCAGATCGGAGATGGCGCGCATGTAGCGCTCCAGCATCAGCTGCCGCTGGTAGCAGGCGGTGCGCCAGGTGATCGCCGGGGTGACCGAGGGATTGCCATCGCGATCGGCCCCGACCCAGGAGCCAAAGGTGCAGAACTCCTCGCGGGGCGGCACCACATCGGGATAGCTGCGACTGAGCGCCGTGCGGATGCGGCTGCGCAGCAGCGGCAGGGCCTCAAACAGCACCTGCTGGAAATAGTGCAAGGCGTAGTCGACCTCATCGAGCACCGAGGGTTTGAACTGGTGCAGTTCATCGGTGCGCCACCAGAGGCGGATTTCCTCCTCCAGCTCCAGACGCAGCTGGGTGGTCTCCTCGCTGAAGGCCGGCTGGTCCTGCTGGAGTTTCTGGATCAGGGCCGCCACCCGCCGCTGCTTGTGGCGCACGGTGTGGCGAACGATCTCGGTGGGGTGGGCCGTGAACACCAGGCGCAGATCGAGGTCGCGCAGCAGCGCCTCCACCTGGGCGGGGGGCACATTGAGGCTGCGCAGGCGCTCAAACAGCTGCCGGAAGGTGGCCGGATCGGTCTGGCTGGCCAGGGGGGGCTGGAAGGGGTCGGCCGGGGTCTGCTGGTCGGGATGGGAGCGCAGGCTGGCCAGGTAGCTGTCTTCCTCGATGTGCTGCTCGAGGATGTTGACCAGCTGGAAGTAGAGGGAGAAGGCCCGGGCCGCGGCGATCGCTTCGGCCAGGTCCATGTCGCGGATCAGGGCGACGATCGCTTCGGTGGTGTCGCCGTCATGGCCGCTGCCGTCCTCGGCGACCGGATCGCTGAGC